>DASPWC010000105.1:0-7070 GCA_035622055.1 Xanthobacteraceae bacterium
GCCATTGAGCTACACTCCTAGGGCCGGGCCGATGATGTGCCTCTTGGCGTTGGCCGGCGCAAGCCCTCGTCCACCAAACCGATCGGAATTATTGCGCGCCGGCGCGGTAAGCGTGGGCTCATGCTTCGTGCTATCCTGCTCTGCATGTAGTTCACAAAGGGGCCATATGACCAAGCTGCGATCTGCTTTTGCCGCCCTCATTGTCCTGTCATTGTCGCCGATCCCGGCGCTGCCTCAAGCCGCCGTCCCCCGCTCCTTTAGCGCCGGCTTTTATCTGGCGGGTTGCAAGGACTTTCTTGCGGGCAAATCCAATTTTTTCGGCGGACGTTGCGTGGGGGTCATAGAGGTTCTCGATGCGCTGAGTTCCGACACGAAGCGGTTCTGTGCGCCGGAGAACGCGACCAATTTGCAGCGCGTGCAAGTCGTCGTCGACTATATCGAAGCGCAGCCGGACCGGAAGAACGCCGATTTCAGGCTAGTCGCGAACGAGGCGATGGCAAAAGCCTGGCCGTGTAAGAATTAGCGGCGGATTTATTAAAGACTCGCCATTACCGGCACTACGCTTCCTGATTTCCATGAACGGAAGCGCCCTCTTTCCATCCGCATCAATGACGGGCGCTTATCGAATTTTTGGTCGGCATTCGGCCCGTCCGGATCGACATAATGCAGAAACACCTGCACCAGCGCGTCGCCCTGAAAGGCGTCACGCCAGTGGAATAGCTCCATCCCACGATAAAGCAGCGCGTCGCCCGACTTAAGCTTGGCGCCGTATGGTTCGCCGCCGCCTTCCACGTAGATCGGCCAGGGGTCGAGCGGCTTTTGGCCGATATTCAGGGTCACGCTTATTTCGCAAGCGGGCCGATCGCGGTGGCGCTCAAGCACGTCGCCGCGTTTGTACATGCGAAAGTATGAATACGTCGGCAGCAGCCGTAACCCGGAATGGGCTTCGACGCGTGGCCGCGAGTGTTCAAGCAAGCCGTCGAATGCGGGATCGCCATAGCCACTGGGCGTCATCGGCACCTGCTGATCGCCCACCAGTAAACGGCTTGCGAACTTGCTGCGCGCATACGACCAGAAAAACCATTTAAACCGTGAATGCTGAGCCTCCCCCGATTTGCAGATCGCGGCTCATCATACCGCCATTGTCGGCCGTGGTCATCATGAGCGATTCGGCAAGTGCGAACCAGCAGCGCACAACAGCTGATCCGCCTTTGTTTCCGGATTTGACTTGCATCAAAGCGCGATCTCCCGCTCGTTCGATAGCGTTGCGCTTTCAGCCGGAGTAGCCACCATGTCCAACATTGCCGGAACTCAAACGTCCACGAACGTCATGCCCGGACTTGGGCCCCTGCGCGCCAAATCGGGCTGGATAATTGCGCTTGGCGTCGTCTATGTCCTGGCCGGATTGATTGCGCTGAGCAGCGTCGTTTTCGCCACCGTCGTGAGTGTTTTCGTCGTCGGCGTGATGATGCTGATCGCGGGCGTCGCCGAGGTCATCAATGCGTTCCAGATCAAGTCCTGGGGCAAGTTTTTGCTTTGGCTTCTCCTTGGCGCGCTCTACATCGTTGCAGGCTTCGTCACATTCGAAAATCCGCTTCTGGCCGCCGCGCTGCTCACGCTTATGCTCGGCTTCGCGCTGATCGCTTCCGGCATCATGCGAATCATCCTGGCGTTCAACATGACCCAGGAATCGCCCTGGATCTGGATCGTGCTGTCGGGCGTCATTACTCTTCTGCTGGGTCTGATCATCGTCGCGCATTGGCCGGTTTCCGGCCTCTACATTCTGGGCCTCTTTCTCGGTATCGACCTCGTCATAGCGGGAATAGGTTGGATCGGAATCGGCTTCGGCCTGCGAAGACATGCCTGATCTCCGCACACGATCCGACAAAACCTGCCTGCACGATCGGAGCCGCATACTGCGGTCGCGACCTCGTTCGCCGCCGCAGGAGAACCATCATTTTGACAATCCGCCTGCCCAATTTGGTCACCGCATCAAGCTTAGCTGTGCGGGGGAAATGGGGGTATACAAATGAGCGACCGCGCACACAAATTCTTGGATCAGTGGAAATCGGAGCACGTTGAGCCTATTCGCGACACGCACCGGCTGCGCGAAGCGGTGCGGCTTGTGACAAAGTGTCGTGAAGACGCAATGTGCGCCGGCGTCCCGCCGCATGAACTCAGAAAAGCGGCAGGGGACGATCTGATTAGAAATATGCTTTCTGCCTTGGATGCGGCTTCGAGCGATAAGGCCAAAGAGGAGCCCAAATCGATCCTCCATCGCCTCTTCGCTCACATTCCGTCGACGACATCGCCGAGCCTTCGAGGATGAATTGACGCGATCGTAGCGCTCCCGTCGCGCTCCATCACGCGCCTCGCGATCTAAGCTGCTCGATTTCGCGGCTTGATTATTGCCGGCCGGCTTTCTTGCGGCCCGGCGACGTCGCGCGGCGCCTTGGGTCAATCGATGGGATGAATTGGAGCGGGTGAAGGGAATCGAACCCTCGTCATAAGCTTGGAAGGCTTCTGCTCTACCATTGAGCTACACCCGCACAATTCCTGACTTTCGGGGCATCTCTTTAATCATCGGCCCGAAAACTCGCGGTCTGCACGCAGATAACTGACCTCACTTGTGGATCGCCGATCCGGCCGGAGCGGACAAGATATAGTATAGGGCGCTCGCCGGTGGACGCCAATCCCGCAGCATTTTCGCGAGCCGTCTGCGTGCGCCTTGACACCTACCGATTATTTGCTGCGCGTTCATCGGCAGCCAATCGACAAAGCGCGGTTTAAGGCGAAATGATTTCAGTTTGATTCGGTACTTCGCTTTAGCTTGTTGCTTGAACATGATCGTTGGGGAAAACCGCTACCCACTTTTCCGGCTCTAAACCCGATGACCGCCCGCGATCAGCCAGGCGGGATCGAACCACCGATCGGCCTCGCCGTCATAGGGCAACCGGTTGATGTCCCAATGGCGGATGAAAGGCGCGTAGGCGGCATAGACGGGCGGGCCGCCGCCGATGAAGACGACGCGGCTTGGAAAGCGCGCCAGCACGTCCTGCGGCCTGTCGGAGGCGTGGATTTCGATGATGTCGCGGTCCTTGACGGCGAAATCCGGAATCGACGTCAAGGTGCGGTGGCCCATGATGAGAACGTGGCCGCGCGTCAGCTCGAAGAAACGCTCGACATCGGCGACATATTCGCGGCCGCGATTGCCCTCCCAAGGCAGGCGGCCGCGCAGGCCAAATTGACCGCGCAGGCCGATGGCAATAACGGCGCGAACGTCTGTGACTGGCATGAGGCCTCCCGCCGCGCTCGCAGCGTCCTAGCGCGCACCTAGCGAGCTCTACTCACCGTACCTTCGACCGACACTGAGCCGCCGATTTTGATGCAGGTCCCGGTACCGGGAATATTGACAAATCCGGAGCCATACGCGCTGCACGACTGCACATATGCGCTCGGACGCGGCTTGGCCGCCGGCGGCGGCTGCCGCGACGGCGGTGGTTTCGAGCTTGGATCGACCAGCGTCTGCGCGCCGGCGTCCCCGACCGTCACGGCGAGCGCGCTGGCCGCCGCTATTACGGCGGCGCTGCGGAGCGTCAAGCGGTATTGCATGGCGGCGCATACTAAACGGCGTCGATGGAAGCGCAACCGTGTCCGGCGCGCCTTACGGGTGGCAGCGCAGCACGCCGCGCCAATCGCAATAGCCGTAGCCGAGATGACAACAGCCGAACGAAATCTCCGAGCAGTAGTAGAATTGATAATCGATGCCGCAACGATCGGAGCAGTAGGGGCGACCGGTAAAATACTCGTAGGCGCAATGATTGCGAAACCGCGGCGGCAATTGCGGCGGGTACTGCCAATCGACGCGAACGACGCCGTCGCCGGGGCGCGGAATCTCGAACGCGCTCGCGCCGGACGGCGCGACCAGGACCGTGCCCAGCACGGCTGCGAGGATCCGCATCATGCGTCGGCCATCACCGCCGCGCCGTTCGGCATAAGATCTTCGGCCGGGAGCGGCGCGCGCGGAAACCGGACGGTGAAGCGCGAGCCCTCGCCTTCCTTGCTTTGCACCTCGACCGAGCCGCGATGCAGCTCAACCGCCATTTTGACGAGATAAAGCCCGACGCCCGTGCCGACGATCCCCGAGACATTGCCGCCGCGGTGATAGCGGTCGAACACGCAATCAACATCACCCGCAGGAATTCCGATGCCGCGATCTGAAATGACGACGGCGATCTCATCGGCGGCGCCAGTCATCGCCACCTCAATCACGCCGCCGTTCGGCGAATATTTGACGGCATTGGACAGAATATTGCTGAAAACCTGGAACAAAAGCTTCGCGTCGCCGAACATCGGGATCGCTTCGGCGGCAAACCGCTCGACGATCTGCGAACCGGGCACCATCTCCCGGTGCAATTGGCAGACCTCCTGCAGCAGCGCCGTCATGTTCATCTCGGCAGGATGCAAATAAAGTCCCGCGCGGCCGTCGATCAGACGCGAGGAGTTGAGGAGATTGTCGATCAGATGGGTCATGCGCAGCACGGCGCTCCGGATCTTGCCGGCGCGCTCGCCGATTTCCGCGGGCGCCACCGTTTCCTTGATCTTGTCGAGACGCCGCGCGTGACCGTCGATCACCGTCATTGGGGTGCGAAACTCGTGCGAAGCCATCGAGACGAAGTTCCGCTGCAGCAAGCTGATGCGCTGCTCATGCGCTAGCCGCTCTTCCAGGAGTGCCGCCTGATGGGCAAGCGTGCGCTGGCTGCGCATCAGCTCGATGGCGTTGTTGCGAAACACCACCGTCGCCTGCGCCATTTCGCCGATTTCGTCACGGCGCTCCGTGGCGGGGATGTCGAGTTCAGTCTCGTTGGCGGCAAGACGGCGCATCCGGCCGGCGAGCGCCAGAAGCGGAGCCGAGATCGAACGGCTGATATGGACGAGCGCCGCCACGACCAGGACGGCGGCAACGATGATGGCAAGAATGATCAGCCAGAATGCGTGGCGGTAGGCGACCGCGAGCCGATCGCTCGCGACCTGCGCGCTGGCCACGGCTTGGTCGGTGAGATCGCCGAGCGAATCGCTCGCGGCACTATAGGCTGTGCGCGAGGAGCTTTCGTAGA
The DNA here is from genome assembly GCA_035622055.1 of Xanthobacteraceae bacterium. GTDB lineage: Bacteria > Pseudomonadota > Alphaproteobacteria > Rhizobiales > Xanthobacteraceae > BOG-931. Next base: position 5,118 of record DASPWC010000105.1, read on the forward strand.
TTTGCCGAGCCTCATCCTTATTGTTCTCGCGCGAGAGAGCGAGCATCTTGTTGACAATGCTGCGGTAATCGTTCCAGCGGGCCTTGAACTGGTCGTACAGGTCCGTTTCCGCGGTCCCGTGGCGGATGCGTTCGAAGCCGCGCTCGGCATTCGCGATTCCGCGATCGAGTTCCACCATCTGCTTTTCGGTCGCGGCGACTTCGTTTGGATCGGACGTCAACAGCGCGCTGCCTTCGGAGGCGCGAAAATCGGACGTGAAATTGTTCAGGTCGCCGAGCGCTCGCGTCGTCGGCAGCCACACTTCCGCGACGTCGGCGGACAAGATATTGAAGTTCGCCAGCCGCCAGATGCTGAACGCGCCGAGCACGACGACTAGCGCGAAAAACAAGAGGAACACCGCGGCAAGGTGGCGGCGGATTGAATGCGGCTGCCGCATGAACTATGCCCATGGCTTAAGAGCCTGCCTGTGCAGGCATTTTCCAGAATAACTATATCGCAAGCGCGCAACCAGGGAAAACCGCACTGAGGTAAATTGGCCACGTTGGATGATCCGTCCGCGATGGCGGATTAGTCCGGCCAGTTTGCGGTATTTCGAGAGTGCAATGCCTGACGTGAAAAAGAAAATACTGTGCGTCGAGGATGACCGCGAAACGGCGGCACTCATCGCCGAAGAGCTGCTGGATCGCGGCTACGAGGTCATCGTGGCGCATGACGGATGGCAAGGCCTTTCGGCGATCCTGCGGGAGATGCCCGATTTGGTCCTTTCGGACATCAGTATGCCGGCAATGTCGGGCTTCGAACTGCTGGAGCGGCTGACCGCGCTGGCCCCCCGCTTTTCCCATATGCCCTTTGTGTTTTTGACCGCCCTGACGGATCGGGACAATGAGCTCAAGGGCCGCCAGCTCGGCGCCGACGACTACGTCACCAAGCCGATCGATTTTGAGTTGCTTGCCACGATTATTCTGGCTCGCCTCAAAGGTGTGGCCCGCATTGGGCTATGGCCGAAGGCCGATGCGCTCAACCAGCGCGAAGTCGAAGTCCTGACTTGGGTGGCGCGCGGCAAGACTTCGGCCGAGATCGCGCAAATCCTCGGGCTGACCAAACGCACGGTCGATTTTCATACCGACAACGCGCGCAACAAGCTTGACGCCGCCACCCGCACGGAAGCGGCGATCAAGGCGGCGACCGGACGTTTGATAGAACCTTAAACCAGTTCGAAGCGACGCGGGGGGCTTTACCACACTGCGAACAGGCAGATCATAGCGAACGGCACAGCCACAAGGCCGAGATAGAACCAAGTGCGATAACCGTTCGCGTCATTCGGCCCCTGAAAAAGCTGAAAAACAAGCCAGAGGCAAACAGCCAAACCCAGGAGGAGGCGCACAAGATCGGCTGGCGTATCATAGGCCGTCCAGATCGTCTCGTTCTGGGGCAAGCTGACGCGCAACGTCAGTACCACCAAAATTAAGATGAATGCCGTGCGTAAAACGATCGCCGTAAGGCGCAATGGGTTTGACCCGCGCGGAGCCGGCAATTTCGCGTCAGGAGGATTCTCCAGATTTGCCATTTCGCTCGCTCCACCCGGTAAGTATCGCTCTTTGCCTACCCTCGCAGCGAATCGGTAATCGCCGCGATCTGGCAGGCTCCCGGCCGAGAAGCGTGGTTCGCCGCTTAACATAACTCCAAAACATTCGGCGCTTAAGCGCGTTGTCGCAAAATGGATGCCGCAACGCACAGAAAATGCGAGAGATTCATTGGCCACCCTGGGGCACCGAACGTGCGGTGGCTGCGCGGCTGGCGTGATCCAAGAACAACGTCTGAAGGGCGGGAACGACCACCAGAAGGATAATCGGCCCGATAAACATTCCGCCGACAACGACGGTCGCGAGCGGCCGCTGTACCTGACTGCCGATACCCGTTGAAACCGCCGCCGGCAACAATCCGATACAGGCC
>DASPWC010000106.1:0-2777 GCA_035622055.1 Xanthobacteraceae bacterium
ACGACGTGCGCCGGAGCGAACATCCAGCCGAGCCGCAGCGCCGCAAGCCCGTGGATTTTCGAGAAAGTGCGGCACATGACCACGTTCTCCGAAGTGGCCACAAGCTCGATGCCTGCTTCGTAGTCGTTGCGCCGCACATAGTCCGCATAGGCCGCGTCGATCACCAAAAGCACGTTCGGCGGCAGCCCACGATGCAGTCGCTTGACCTCGTCGAACGACAGACAGGTGCCGGTCGGATTGTTCGGATTGGCGATGAACACGATTTTAGTCTTCTTCGTCACGGCGGCAAGGATGGCATCGACGTCGGCGGTGTAATCCCGTTCCGGCACGACGACGGGTTTTGCGCCCGCGCCGAGCGTGACGATGGGATAGATGAGAAAGCCGTGCGTGGTGTGGATCGCCTCGTAGCCGTCGACGAGATAGGCATGCGCTAAAAGGTGCAGCAGATCGTCGGAGCCGGCGCCGCAGACGATGCGGTCGGGATCAAGTCCGAAGGCGCATCCGATCGCTGCCCGCAAATTGCTGGCCGAACCGTCCGGATAGTCTTCGAGGTGAGCGGCCCAAGCTTTGTAGGCGGCGATCGCCCGCGGGCTCGGCCCCAGCGGCGTCTCGTTGGACGACAGCTTGAACACCTTGGCCACGCCCGGCGCGCGGCTCTTGCCGGGCACATAGGCCTGGATGTCGAGTACGCCGGGGCGCGGCTGGGGACGCGTGACGGACATTACTTTCCGCTCCGAAAATTCCTGCTCCGTAATTTGCCTCTTAAGAAAGGGGCTCATTTCTCGGGCACCGTATAGCGGGTCGCGTGACTGCCGACGAGAGCCGATGAGCGGATCGAAGCGCCAATATTAACCAAGGCGCTGGAAACCGCGTCGATGCCGCCGCGAGCAACGGAGACCAGGAGCGCGGCCCCGTCGAAGGCGCTGTCGGGAACCGCGATGACGTCGGCGAGTTCGGCAAGGCTGTGAACGGCGGCGGCGCGCCAGCCCGACACCCGTATGCTCCAAACCTCGGTTTCGGTCACCATTGCGTCGGCGGAGACCCGCGAGATCACGAAGACGGGCAGGGCGGCGGGATGATCGGCGCGCTCGACAAAAGGCAGGCGAGCGATGATTTTTGGCGCGCTGGTGAATTCGAGCGCCGCCCACCACGGCCCCGCGCCGCTGGTCGCAAACGCCGGCACGAGGCCGAGATCGCCCTCGGATTCGGTCACTGCCTCGACCACGCTCGCCGCGCCCATATGCGGCACAAACGGCACCGTGAAACCGAAGTGGAAACGCGCCGAATCGCGCATCAAGGCATCGCCCGCGGACAGATCGGCATGGACGGCAAACGGCGCCTGGACGTAAGTGAAGGTCGAAATAATGACGCGCCACATGCTCTCGACGGTGTCGAGCGGTAGGCTGCCATGGTGGCGGCGCACAAGGCGCCGCATCATGTCGGCTTCGCGCGCGGGACGGAACGCGGACCCGGTCTCTTCGGTTTTTTTGACCGCGATCAGGCGATCGATGATCTGGCCGCGTTCGATCAGGAGCTCATGCATCGCGGCGTCGATGCGATCGATGTCGTGCCGCAGATGGGCGAGCGATTGTTCGGTTTTGCGCGGCGGTTTCGGCATGGCCTAGTGGTCCGATTCTAGCATTCGCATGCCGGTTCGGCAGGCTATTATGCGAATGTTAGAATCAAAGGACCACTAGCAGATATCAGTGCTAGTGGAGCTTTGGAGTTGACATTCGCTTCACGAGTTCGCGGCTGGGGTAGCGGATGTCAAATCCGCTCCACTAGACTCGGGAATTCGGCCCGATTGATAGGTGCCGTTAAGGTCGAAATCAAAGAAAACGTTGACTCCCCTGCGAAGCGGCCTATTTACGCGGCTTTAACCGCTTGGTTGGGACCCGCCGCATCGGCAGAACGCGGTATGTGAGGTAGGAGGCATTTCAAGTAGCGGAGCCATGGCCAACGTCAGCGCCACACTCGATCTTGCAGACCGCACCCGCGAAGCCGACGAGCCGCATTCGCCGGTCGTTCGGTTCAGCGCGTCCAATCCGCTGCGGCTCGATGCCGGCGTCGACCTCGCGCCATTTCAGATCGCCTACCAGACCTACGGAACGCTCAATTCCGCGCGCAGCAACGCCATCCTCCTTTGCCACGCGCTTACCGGCGATCAGCACGCCGTTAACGACCATCCCGTAACCGGCAAGCCCGGCTGGTGGGAGACGATGGTCGGACCGGGCAAGCCGATCGATACCGAGCGCTGCTTCGTGATCTGCCCCAACGTGGTCGGCGGCTGCATGGGCACGTCCGGGCCGGCTTCGACCAATCCGGCGACGGGCATGCCGTGGGGTCTCGATTTTCCGGTCATTACCGTGCGCGACATGGTCCGCGCGCAGGCGATGCTGCTCGACCATCTCGGCATCGAGTCGCTGTTCGCGGTTGCGGGCGGCTCGATGGGCGGCATGCAAGTGCTGCAATGGGCGGCGAGTTACCCGCAGCGCGTCTTTGCGGCGCTGCCGATCGCGGCATCGACGCGGCATTCGGCGCAGAACATCGCCTTTCACGAGGTCGGGCGTCAGGCGGTCATGGCGGACCCGGAGTGGCGCGGCGGGCGATATTTCGCCGAAGGAACCAATCCGCGGCGCGGGCTGGCGGTCGCGCGCATGGGTGCGCATATCACCTATTTGTCTGACGCGGCGCTCCATCGGAAGTTCGGCCGCCGCTTCCAGGACCGCGAGAACCCGACTTTCTCATTTGACGCCGACTTTCAGGTCGAGTCCTAC
>DASPWC010000107.1:0-3122 GCA_035622055.1 Xanthobacteraceae bacterium
GTTATTGACCGTCTGCACGCTTTCGTGTCACGTCCGGCCACCTGAAAACACTCGCGAATCCAATGGCAAGCGACCGCTACAACGCCCGCGACGCCGAGGCGCGCTGGCAAAAAATCTGGGACGAGCGCGGCATATTCGCGACGCGCAACGACGACCCGCGCCCGAAATACTACGTGCTGGAAATGTTTCCCTATCCGTCGGGGCGCATCCATATGGGCCACGTTCGCAATTACACGATGGGCGACGTGGTGGCGCGTGTGAAGCGGGCGATGGGCTTCAATGTGCTGCATCCGATGGGCTGGGACGCCTTCGGCATGCCGGCCGAGAACGCCGCCATGGAGCGCAAGGTCCATCCCAAGACCTGGACCTACGACAATATCGCGGCGATGAAGAAGCAGCTCAAATCGATGGGGCTATCGCTCGACTGGAGCCGCGAAATCGCGACCTGCGATCCGGCCTACTACAAGCACCAGCAGAAAATGTTTCTCGACTTCCTGCGCGCCGGTTTGGTAGAGCGTAAAAAGTCGAAGGTGAATTGGGATCCGGTCGACCAAACCGTTCTGGCCAACGAACAGGTGATTGACGACCGCGGCTGGCGCTCGGGCGCTTTGGTCGAGCAGCGCGAACTGACCCAGTGGTTCTTCGCCATCACGAAATTCGCGGCCCCTCTCCTCGAAGCGCTCGGCACGCTCGATCGCTGGCCGGAAAAAGTAAGGCTGATGCAGAAGAACTGGATCGGCCGCTCGGAAGGCCTGCTGATCCGCTTCGCGCTCGATCAAGCGACCACGCCGCAAGGCCAAACCGAACTCGAAGTCTTCACCACGCGGCCCGACACGCTGTTTGGCGCAAAATTCATGGCGTTGGCGCCCGATCATCCGCTTGCCACCGTCGCGGCGAAAAATAATCCGGCGCTGCGCGCATTCATCGAGCAGTGCCGCCATCGCGGCACCGCGCAGGCCGAGATCGACACCGCCGAGAAGCTCGGCTTCGACACCGGTATGCGCGCCATTCACCCCTTCGATCCGGCCTGGAAACTGCCGGTCTATGTCGCGAATTTCATCGTCATGGATTACGGCACCGGCGCCATCTTCGGCTGTCCGGCGCACGACCAGCGCGACCTCGATTTCGCCAACAAATACGGACTCGGCAATGTGCCGGTGGTTTGCCCGCCCGGCGTCGATCCCAAGACCTTCGTCATTACCGACACCGCCTACGACGGCGATGGCCGCATGATCAATTCGCGCTTCCTTGACGGCATGACGTTCGAAGAGGCCAAGGAGGAAGTGGCCAAACGGCTGGAGCGACGGCTGCGGCCTGCTGCACTTCCGGCCCCTCAAAGGGGCAGGGCGGCGAGCGAAGCGCGCCAGGTAGGGGCCGGTAAACAAGCCGACCCCTCCCCGGATCGCGTACCGCGATCCGGCCCTCCCATTTCAGGGGAGGATGCAATGGCGCAGCGCCAAGTAAACTACCGGCTGCGCGACTGGGGTATCTCACGGCAACGCTATTGGGGTTGCCCGATCCCGATCATTCATTGCGAAACCTGCGGCGCGGTGCCGGTACCGGAAAAAGACCTGCCGGTAACGCTGCCCGAAGACGTCACGTTCGACCGGCCCGGCAACCCGCTCGATCATCACCCGACCTGGAAGCATGTCGCCTGCCCCCAGTGCGGCGGGCCGGCGCGGCGCGAAACCGACACCATGGACACTTTCGTCGACTCGTCCTGGTATTTCGAGCGCTTCACCGATCCGTGGATCACGAATGCGCCGACCGACCGGCAGATGGTGAACGCCTGGATGCCAGTCGACCAATATATCGGTGGCATTGAGCACGCGATCCTGCATCTGCTCTACAGCCGTTTCTTCACCCGCGCCATGAGAGAGACCGGGCATATCGGTCTCGACGAACCGTTCGCCGGACTTTTCACGCAGGGCATGGTTGTGCACGAGACCTACCGCCGGGCGAACGGCGAATGGGCGGCGCCGGCGGAAGTGAAAGTCGAAACCGACGGCGATACGCGCCGGGCGACCTTGATCGCCACCGGCGAACAGCTGGCGATCGGCCCAATCGAGAAAATGTCGAAGTCCAAGCGCAACACGGTCGATCCCGACGACATCATCGATACCTACGGAGCCGATGTCGCGCGCTGGTTCATGTTGTCGGATTCGCCGCCGGACCGTGACGTCAATTGGACGGAAAAAGGCGTCCAGGGGGCCTGGCGGTTCGCCCAGCGGCTGTGGCGGCTCGCCGGCGAGGCCGCCGAGATCGCGCAAGGCGCGCCCCACGAGCGGCCGAGCCGCTTCTCCGCCGAGGCGACCGCGCTGCGCAAGGCGGCACATACCGCCTTGGCCAGGGTCACCGATGACATCGAAAAGCTGCACTTCAATGTTTGTGTTGCCCATATCTATGAATTCGCCAATGCGCTCAATGCAGTAATCGGCGAATTGGGGGCGCAAAAGGCGCTCAGTGAGGGGTCAAAGGGGGATCCCAGATACGGGGCAAAAGCGGGGTCGCGAGGGGGATCAGATGGGCCGTCCGGATCGGAGAGCGCTTACGCGCCGGATTTGCGCTGGGCGATGCGCGAAGCGGTTAGTATTCTTGTGCGATTGTTTCACCCAATGATGCCGCATCTCGCCGAAGAGTGCTGGGCCATGCTGGGCCATGACACGCTGGTCGCCCAAGCGGCCTGGCCCGAACTCGAACCCACGCTTCTGGTCGAAGAAACCGTGACGCTGCCGGTCCAGATCAACGGCAGGAAGCGAGCCGACGTGACGGTCGCCCGCGACGCCGGCAACGCCGATATCGAATCCGCCGTTCTCGCGCTCGATGCGGTAAAGCGCGCGCTCGAGGGAAAGAAGCCGAAGAAGGTGATCATAGTGCCGCAAAGGATCGTCAATGTGGTGGCGTGAACACGGCGGCAGGATTCGCGCCTGGGTGCGGCTCGGCATCGTACTAAGCGCGGCCGGCCTGCTCGCCGGCTGCTTCGAGCCGCTCTACGGCCGCCAGGCGGCCGGCGGCGACAGCGTGCGCGACAAGCTGGCCGATGTCCTGATCCCGCCGATCCCGGCGCGCCAAGGCACCCCGCAAGCGCGGCTTGCAGTCGAACTGCGCAACGCCCTGCAATA
>DASPWC010000108.1:0-3574 GCA_035622055.1 Xanthobacteraceae bacterium
GCCTCAAGCTCGGCCACCGGCTTTTCGAAATCCAAATAGCTACGCATCACGCGGGCAATTTGCACCAGGAGGATTGCAGAGGCGACATTTATTTTATCCCTGCGCCAGCGGGTGCAAATCGCGGACCACGCTTTTCAGGCGCTCCTCGAGGACGTGAGTGTAGATTTGCGTCGTTGAAATGTCGGCGTGACCGAGCAGCGTCTGTACCACCCGCAGATCGGCGCCGTTGTGCAAAAGATGGCTGGCAAAAGCGTGCCGCAGCACGTGCGGGCTGACTTGTTCGGCGCGCAATCCCGCTGCGCTGGCGAGCGTTTTCAATTCACGCGCCAAATGTTGCCGCGTGAGATGCCCACTTTCGCCGAACGACGGGAAAAGCCATTTCGATCGGGCATCGCGCTCGGACAACGCAAGCAGCACCAGATAGTCCGCCGTCGCCCGTTTGGCGGCGTCATTGAGAGGCACCAAACGTTCCTTGTTTCCTTTGCCGCGCACGACGATGACGCGCGCATCGCGGCGTGCGGCCGAGACCGGCAGCGCGACCAGTTCGGAGACGCGCAATCCCGTCGCATAGAGCATCTCGACCAGGCAGGCGAGCCGCGCGGCGCGCAGCCGCGCCGGCAACGGCGCCGCCGGGTTGCTTTGCCCGGCAACCCGCAGAAGGTGATCGACCTCGGCCAGCGTAAGCGTCTTCGGCAGTGTTCGTTCGCGCTTTGGCCCTTCGAGCACGGCGGCGGGATCGTCCGCGCGGCGGCCCTCCGCATAAAGAAAGCGATAGAGCTGGCGCGTCGCGGAGAGCCGCCTCGCCACCGTCGTTACGCGCAAGCCCCGCCGCGAGAGCTCCTCCAGGTAGGCCCGCAGATCCGCTGTGCGCGCCTTGGCGATAGAGCGCCGCGCGCTTTTGAGATAGCTGGAAAGGTCTGCGAGGTCGCGGCCATAGGCGCCAAGAGTGTTGTTTCCGGCGCCGCGCTCCGCCGCCAGCATGTCAAGATAGAGGCCGATGAGCCGCTCGTCGGAATGTTGCGCCAAACGGGCCGTTGCGCGAGCCGTGGCTTCGCGAGCCGTAACTCTGCGAGTCATGACCGTTCTCAACGCTCCTTGAAAAACTTATCTGGCGGAATCGATACCGAAATTTCGCGCGGCTTCGGCTGCACGAAGTGAGCAAGCGCATAAAGGCCGCCATAGGCGGCGGCGCACAGGATCGCAATGACTGTCAGTAACCGGACCAGGCTTGGCATCGCCCGCGCGCATCCCCATTGGTGCCGGTGGACGGGACCGAGTACGATCATGTTCGGGCCGCACTGGCAAGGGATCATCGGACTGGGTTTCGGGCGGCGGCTTTGCCGCGATCAGGCGGCCAGCGGTCACGTATTTGGGCCTTCGGCAAGGGATTAAATGACTGATATCGCTGGGCAAAAGAACGCTGCCACCGACGTTGCGGGCAGCGAAATCGTCGTTCGCTTGGGGCATCGGTCCATTGTGCTTATCGGCATGATGGGTGTGGGCAAATCCTCGATCGGCCGACGCCTCGGCGCGCGGCTGGGGGTGCCTTTCGTCGACGCCGATGCCGAAATCGAAAAGGCGGCCGGAATGAGCATCGCGGACATTTTTGCCCGCCACGGCGAGGCGGCGTTCCGCAGCGGGGAATCGCGGGTGATCGCGCGGCTGCTCGACGGCGGTCCGCAGGTCCTGGCCACCGGCGGCGGGGCGGTCATGAACGCGGATACCCGAGCGCTGATCAAGGAAAAAGGTGTTTCGATCTGGCTTTCGGCGGAATTCGACTTACTGATGCGGCGCATCAGCAAGCGCAAGGCGGAACGTCCGATGCTGCTTACCGCCGATCCGGCGGCCACCTTGCGCGGTCTCATCGCCGAGCGTGGGCCGATCTATGCACAAGCCGATCTCACCGTGCAGTCGCGCGAAGTTCCACACGACGCGATCGTGAACGAAATCATCGAGGCGCTGTCCGTTTTTCTAGCCTCGCCCGCGCTGCAAGTGGGCGGCCGATGACGGCGCCGGTGCGCGATAAATCCACCGTCGTGCCCGTGTCGCTCGGGGCGCGCAGCTACGACATCGTGATTGGCCGCGGCGTTCTCGGTTCGCTTGGAACGCGGATCGCCGCACTGCGGCCCGGCGTGAAGACTTTCATCGTCAGCGACGACAACGTCGCGCGGCATGCGATGGCTACGGCGGAAACCGCCCTCGACCGCGCCGGACTCGTGACCAACCGCACGATCGTTGCGCCAGGCGAGGCCTCCAAGAGCTATCGCGTTTTCGAAAACGTCTGCGAGGCGATTCTTAAGGCGCAGATAGAGCGCGGCGATCTGATTATTGCGCTTGGCGGTGGGGTGATCGGAGACCTCGCGGGCTTTGCCGCCGCCGTGGTGCGGCGTGGGCTTGACTATGTGCAAGTCCCGACCACGCTCTTGGCGCAAGTCGATTCTTCGGTCGGCGGCAAAACCGCAATCGATTCCAGCCAAGGCAAAAATCTAATCGGCGCCTTCCACCAGCCGATCCTGGTTTTCGCCGATACCGCGTTGCTGGATACTTTGCCGCAACGCGAATTCCGCTCCGGTTATGCCGAACTGGTAAAATACGGCTTGCTCGGCGACGCCGCGTTTTTCAACTGGCTTGAGACCAACTGGCGTGAAATCTTCGCCGGCAATTCCGGCGGCAGTTTTGCTCGCGAACATGCCGTCACCATGGCCTGCCGCGCCAAGGCCGCCGTTGTCGGCCGCGACGAGCGCGAGGCCGGCGAGCGTGCGCTCCTTAATCTCGGACACACATTCGGACACGCGCTCGAAGCGGCTTGCGGATTTTCCGACCGGCTGCTTCACGGGGAGGCCGTTGCCGCCGGCATGGCGCTCGCCTTCGATTTTTCGGCGCGGGAAGGGCTGCTACCTGCGGCCGAAGCCGACCGGGTAAAGCGCCATTTGACCGAGGTAGGGCTGCCGGCGCGACTTTCGGACATTCCCGGTCCGTTGCCCGGCGTCGACCGCATGATGGAATTGATCGCGCAAGACAAGAAAGTGAAGCGCGGAATGCTTACATTTATTTTAGTGCGCGCGATCGGTTCAGCCTTCGTCGAAACCGGCGTCGAGGAACGCCGGGTACGCGCGTTTCTCAGCGAGAAGCTGGCCGGACAATGAATATTCTCGATTGGCTGACCGTGCTTGCGGTCGTTCTGTGCCTCCTGATCTCGGCGTTCTATTCCGCGAGCGAGACCGCGCTGTCGGCGTCGTCGCGGGCCGCGATGATGCGGCTCGAAAAGCAGGGCAATCGGGACGCTGGCATCGTCAACAGGCTAATGGCGACCCGCGAACGATTGCTCGGCGCGATCCTGTTCGCCAACAACTTCACCAATATCGCGGCGTCGACGCTCGCAACCGGCTTGATGCTCGCCTATTTCGGCGAGGCCGGCGTCATCTACGCGACGATAGCGATGACGCTCGTGATCTTCATCCTTGCCGAGGTTTTGCCGAAGACCGCAGCGTTTAATATGCCGGATCGCATCGCGCTCGCGGTAGCGCAGCCGATCGAGCGAACCGTGCGGCTCTTTGCGCCGCTTCTACGCGGC
>DASPWC010000109.1:0-2592 GCA_035622055.1 Xanthobacteraceae bacterium
TCGACGATGAGAAAAAGACGGCCGCAGCCAGCGTTTGACGCTAGCGAATAATCTCCCGGCGGATGCCGCAGATATTCGGACCGTTCATGGCGCGCACAATGGTCGAGGCGGGGCATTGCGTCAAGGTCCCCGTATTTCGGCATATGCCGATCGCATCGGATAAGGCGTTGCTTCCTCACGTGTTTGGATCGGCTCGTTTAAGGAAGCCTTAACCCTGCCGCCGCATTGTTGCGTTTCGGGACCGGCAAAGTGTCCCAAAAGCGACCCGACAATCTTCGACATGGCCTCTCATGGCGGGGGGGAACCATTGCGTAGCGTGACCGCAGCAGCGGCTGTTGCGTGCATCATCCTCGGCGGAGCCTCCGCGCAGGCTGAAAAACGCACCTTCATCGTCGCCAATGATGCGAACGCCTATGGCGTCGATCGCTGTCTGATCTCCGATGCGGCGTGCGGTACGACGGTGGCAAATAGCTATTGCCACTCCCATGACTACGCGCAGGCTTTGTCGTTCCGAAAGGTGCACCGCGACGACATTACCGGCGCCACCCCGGCGACCGGCGCCGGCTCCTGCCGGGGACGCCGCTGCGACGAATTCGTTGCCATCGAGTGTTGGCGCTAAGAAGAGCGTCCTCACAATCGCCGCGCGAGCGGCGCCCATCGAAGAAGCAATGCCCCGAACGAAGAAGCAATGCCCCGAAATCGGGCCTCGAAGGCCTAGAGAAATAATAACACCGTAGGGGCCGATTTTATTCACTTTACGATAGAACTTACGCGTGCGGAATGCACCCGGCATGCCGTTGCGCGGACCTCTAAGTTCGTTCATGTTCGCGCGATGACCGGGCAAAACGCTACAACAAACCGTATCCGCATCAACGCGAATCCGGCGACGGGCGGCGAGCGTGCGCCGTTGAAGCTCGAACAATTTCTGCCTTACCAGCTCACCGTCGTGGCCACCCTGGTCTCTCAGGCTCTGTCGCGCGTCTATGCTAGCCGCTATCACATCGGCATCTCCGAATGGCGCGTGCTTGTCACACTCGGACAGTTCGGCGTAATGACCGGCAAAGCCATCGGCGCTCACACCCACATGCACAAGACCAAAGTGTCGCGCGCGGTCGCGCTCTTGGAAAAGCGCAAGCTCCTGGCCCGGCGCGCCAATCCGGCCGACATGCGCGAGTCGTTCATTTCGCTGACAGCGGCCGGGCGGACGATTTACGAGGACCTGGCGCCGCAAGCGCTCGATTTTGCCCGCCGGCTCACGGATATACTGGCTCCCGACGACCGCGACGTGTTCAATCGCGCCTTGCAACAGATCGCGGACCGTTCCGCGCAGCTAGGCGTCGAAACCGCGAAATCGGGCGGCGGCATGGGGGTGACGTGAGGCTTTACTCTTTTTTCCGCTCCTCCGCCGCATACCGCGTTCGCATCGCGCTCAATCTAAAAAACATCGGCTTCGAAACCGTATCTGTTCATCTGACCAAGGACGGCGGCCGCAACAAGTTGCCGGAATTCCGCACCGTCAATCCGCAGATGCGCGTGCCGGCCTTGGTGACGCCGGCAGGCGATGTTCTGATCCAGTCGCTTGCCATCATCGAATATCTTGATGAAACGCATCCGCAGCCGCCGCTTTTGCCCAAGGATCCGATCGGCCGCGCCCGCGTCCGCGCGCTCGCCGAACTCATCGCTTGCGACATTCATCCGCTCAACAACACAAGCCCGTTGCGGTACCTGAAAAACAACATGGCCCAGGAGCAACGCGCGATCGACGAGTGGTATCATCACTGGGTCATCACCGGTTTCGAAGCGCTCGAACAGCTCGTTACGCCAGGGCCGTTCGCCTGCGGCCGCGAGATCACGCTGGCCGATCTGTGCCTCGTGCCCCAGGTCGCCAACGCTAGGCGGCTGAAAGTGCCGTTGGAGCGTTTTCCGAAAATCGTCGCCGTCGACCGCGCCTGCCTCGCCATCCCGGCCTTTGACCGCGCGCGGCCGGAAAATCAGCCCGACGCGGAGTGACCGACCGCAGAGCATCCACACTTTGGACACCATTGCGAGGCTTGATCCGCTTCGCCTCGAGCGGGCTGGGATGATGAGCGAAAAACTGGACGGCATGATCGAAGCCGCCCTCAGGGGCGGACGGCGTGCGATTCTGCTCGCGGCCTTCGCCGCGACCGTCCCCGTTACGGCCTGGGCGCAGACCGTTCCGGCGCCCCTATCGGCTCCCGCGCCGTCAAGTACGCCGCTTGCGTCAAATCCGGTCTGCGTACGGCTCGAAAGCCAGCTCACGGCCTTGGATCAAGGCGCCGCCGACCCCGCCCGCGCCGATCAGATCAAACGTTCCGAAGACGCCATCGCCAAGCAGCAGGCCGATCTCGACCGTTTAATCGCGCAAGCGCACAAGGCTGGCTGCGCCGGGGAAGGGTTTTTTGCATTCTTCTCGGCGCTGTCGCCGCAATGCGGGCCGATCACCTCGCAGATTCAGCAAATGCGCGGCAATCTCGACCGCATGATGAGCGATCTCGAGCGGCTCAAAACCGGCGATTCCGGCCAACAGGCACAGCGCCGAGGGCTGATCGGACAGCTGGCGCAAAGCAATTG
>DASPWC010000110.1:0-5403 GCA_035622055.1 Xanthobacteraceae bacterium
CGCCGGCAAGCCCTATGCGATTTATTTCGGCTACACGTTCTGTCCGGACATTTGCCCGACGACGCTGCTGGACATGTCGCGGTGGATCAAAAAACTCGGGCCGGATGCGGAAAAGCTCAACTATGTGTTCGTGTCGATCGATCCGGAACGGGACACGCCAAAGCTGATGCACACATACTTATCGTCTTTCGACCCGCACATTCGCGGCTTTACGGGCACGCCGGAACAGGTCGCCGAGATCGCCAAGGAATATCGCGTCTACTACAAGAAAATTCCGACGGACGACGGCGGTTATGTGATGGATCACTCGGTTGTCATTTATCTGATGAATGCAAACGACAAGTTCGTCACCATTGTCCCCTATCAGGAGGATGACGCGTCCGTGCTCGCCAAGCTAAAGAATCTCGCGGCGGTCACGCCGACATCGTGAAGCTTCGTACCGATGCGATAACCCTCAAGGCTCCCTTTAGTCGATACCGGGCGCGGACGGCCAACCATGTCCGTCTTGAGTTCGCTGCCGAGGGCATAACGGACATGCACGGCAGAGCTGAGTGTCACAGCGTTGTGATTGTGCAGGGCCAAACTCGGCGCGCATCATCGACGCACCAAAGCGAAATGATTTTGGCTGATTCTGTATTTCGCTTTAGCTTGTTGTTTGAGCATGATCTTTTCGGAAGACCGGTATCCCACCCTCGGATCGATGTCCGAGGGTAGGCTTTTTCCGGATCATGCTTTAGGCCGCGCGGAAGCGGCCTGTGCCGTTAACCAAGGAGGCTACGATGAAGAAGGTTGCATTGACGGTTGTTCTCGCCGCGGGCGTCTTGCTGACTGCGGCCCCATCGTCAATGGCTGCTCCCCCCAGCGGAAACGCCATAGGTCAGGCCGCGATGGCGGCGTCGCCGGTCACTAAGGCGTGGTGCAGATGGCGCAGGGTTTGCGGATGGCGCGGCTGCTGGACCCGGCGGGTCTGCTGGTAATCGCGCTTAGTCCAAACTCGAAAAAGCTGCGGCGGTGCAAAAAATACCGGTGGCCGGAACGCGTCCGGCCAGCGGTTGAATTATTTCAATTTCGAATCGTCACTGACGACGCGGCGACCGTTCGTTGTTTGTCCTGACGCCGGCTACAATTGTCTCAGTCGTTGGGCGGGCGGCGAAGAACTTTGCGATCGCTCGCGGCGCCCCCCTTCAGTTTTAGTGTAGGATTAGGACACGGCACAAAGGCAACCGCTGATGATGCCGCCGGCAGCCGCGCCAACAATAATTCCAAGAGGTCCCGCTTCGGCGCCTGCCACGCCACCAAAGAGCGCGCCCCCTCCAATCGCCGCCACCGCACCCCAGAAGCCACCGCCCCCTATTGCATCCAACTCAGCGTCTGTAAGCTCTCGCATCTCATTCATGACTAATCCTGCGTTGTTGGTCGTCGCCGCTTTATCTGTGGCTTGATTGCAATCCGATTTGCATCCCAAGCACCGTAATCATAACAGACACGCGCATCGGGATCATAATGCGCAGGCGCTGCACGAGACGAGAGTTTTTCAATTAAACGCTTGGATCGCTCACTCCGCCGCGAGCCGCACCTCCGGCGCGGCGGCGCGGACTTCGGCGTCGACATGCCGCTCGTATTTGACGAAGTTGTTCTGGAACATGCCGACGAGCCGGCGCGCCGTCGCGTCAAAGGCGGCTTTGTCCCTCCAGGTCTTCATCGGATAAAGCAGATGCGGCTCGACGCCGGGGACCGATGTCGGCACCGCAAAGCCGAAATAGGAATCGGTCCGGTAGCTCGCGTTTTTCAAGGAGCCGTCGAGTGCGCGGGTGACGAGCGTGCGGGTCGCCTTGATCGGCATGCGCCGGCCGACGCCGTAAATGCCGCCGGTCCATCCGGAATTCACCAGCCAGCAATCGACATTGTGCTTCCTAATCATATTGCGCAACAGGTTGCCGTATTCCGCGGGTGGCCGCGGCAAAAACGGCGCCGCGAAGCAGGTTGAGAATTCCGGCTCGACACCGACCAGACCCTTTTCCGTGCCCGCGACCTTGGCGGTATAGCCGGACAAGAAGTGATACATCGCTTGCGCAGGCGTGAGCTTGGCGATCGGCGGCATCACGCCAAATGCATCGGCGGTGAGAAAGACGATATTCTTCGGCTGGCCGGCGCAGCCGGTCGGCGAGGCGAGCGGCATGAATTCGATTGGATAGGCCGAGCGGGTATTTTCCGTCAGCTCGTCGCTGTCGAAATCGCAGATCCGCGTTTCCGGGTCGAACACGACATTTTCAAGCACGGCGCCGAAGCGGTTCGTCGCGGCATAAATCTCTGGCTCGGCTTCTGCCGAAAGCTTGATGCATTTGGCATAGCAGCCGCCTTCGAAGTTGAAAACGCCGTCCTCGCTCCAGCCATGCTCGTCGTCGCCGATCAGGGTGCGGTTCGGATCCGCCGACAGCGTTGTCTTGCCGGTGCCGGACAGCCCGAAGAACAGCGCGACGTCACCGGATTTGCCGACATTGGCGGAGCAATGCATCGGCATCACGCCTTGCGCCGGCAGATAGAAGTTGAGCGTCGTGAAGACGGACTTCTTCATTTCGCCGGCATAGGACGAATGAGCAATCAGGACGATCTTCTTGGTGAAGTCGATGGCGATGACCGTGTCACTGCGCACGCCGTGGCGTTTTGGATCGGCCTTGAACGTCGGCATGTCGACGATGGTGAGTTCGGGAACGAAGTCGGCGAGTTCGAAAACGTTCGGACGGATCAGCAATTGACGAATGAACAAAGAGTGCCAGGCCAATTCAGTGAAGACCCGCGTTTTTATCCGGTATTTCGCATCGGCGCCGCCATAGACATCCTGCGCATAGAGCGTCTTGCCGCGCGCATGCGCGATCATGTCGTCATAGAGGAGCTGAAAATTGGCCTGGCTGAGTTTGCGATTGCCGTCCCACCAGACCGTGTTTTCGGTCAGCGCATCGACGACGGTGTGTTTGTCCTTCGGGCTACGGCCGGTGTGAACGCCGGTCCGGGCCGAGAACGCGCCGCCTTGGACCAGCGAGCCCTCGCCATTCCTGATCGCGTGCTCGACCAAAACAGTGTCGGGCAAATTCCAATGTAGGCCGGCGAGGTCCTGAAAGCCGAATTTCTCGGCGCCGTGTGCGCCGTTCTTTACGCCCGTCTCCTGCACCATAGCCTCCGTTTCTAAGTTTCTTTGGCTTGTCTTTTTGACTTGCCTTTTTGGCCCGTCGTTCGGCCGACCTCGCGGCCATTTTTTTTATATTTAAGAGCCGTCGGGCGCCTGCACTTGCCCGCCCGGCGAATGTGCGACCCTATATCGGGCCGTTCTGCATCTGCCAAGACTGTAGATCTACCACGACTGTAGCAAGATAAGACTGTAGCACCAGCGCCACCAAGGCCAGCGCATCCCAAGCGTTAACCACTTCGTCCTGCGCGCGTTCCAATCGCTGCAGTGCGGCGAAGGTCGCTAAAGCGAGATGATTTTTGGCCGATTCGGCATTTCGCTTCAGCTCGTTGTCTAAGCATGATCTTTTCGGAAAACCGGTATCGACCCCGAAACAAGCCGGGACAGGCTTTTTCTGATCATGCTTCAGGGTCAAAACTCACAAAAGCATTCGGAAGCGACAGCAGCGTTGCGATCGACGGCGGAAAGTGATCATCAGGATTTTGATTCCTGCCTTTAGTCGGCGGAGTTTTGCGATTGGCCGCGCGCTTTGCTCGCCAAGTCGACAACTGCTTTGCGCAATTGTTGAGCTGTCGTCACCCGCTGTTCGAATTGCAGCCGTAACGCGACGTCACCGCAGGCAAGGTCGAGGCCGTCCGGGTCGAGTCCGGTCAACCGCCAGGCTCCGTCGTCGGCGCCGAGGAGTCTTGTGGCGTAGAGCCTCACGGCCTCGGCGTGATCATCATTCATGTGGGCGACCGCGCTCGCTTCCGACTGCAGCAAATCCGCCGCGCCGGCAATGTCGGTCATCAGGTCGGGGGCGGTAAGGTCGGCGGCGCGCGCGAAGCCGCCATTGACATGCGCCGAAACGACTTCCAATCGCCAGAACGAAAAATCACCGAAGCCGGCGTACAGCTCCGCCTTGGGGTGACGCGCGAGAAAACGGCGCCGCAGGCGCGGCTCGTCGGCGTCGTCATGCGCGATTCGCCAGAAGCGGCCGATGACGGTCAGGCGCGGTTGAGCCAGCGGGTCGCCCTTGCCGGTCACCGCCAACAGCACCGAGGCGCGACTATCCTTTTCCAGATTGGCGGTGTGGGTGGAAAGCCGAGACGTAAGGATGAGCGGCGATCCATCGCTATCGGTCGCGACATTAACCAAGGACGCAAAAGGATGGCCGGTATTGCGGTCTATGGTCGCGAGCGCACCGGCGCGAATGGTCCGCAGCAGTGTTTTCGCGGTGGCTTTCGGGTCAAAGTCCGCCTTAGGCGCGTTTTCGGGCAGCCGATTCGGCATAGCGCCCGGCTAGGGACGGTTCGCTGCGGGCCGGTTTCTTCCCATCTCAGCCGGTTTGGGGTTCATTGGCGGGTCCTTGTTCCATCTTTTCAGGCAGGCACGTATCCTAGCGGTTGGAACCTGCTTCGCGTAATTGCCTCGTTTTTGCCTTGTCTGGTCACACTTCCGCCCCCACATGGGGATTCAAAGTCTTACGGGGCCGGGCTGAGATGGCTGCGGCCGATTCATGTAAGAAGGCCGCCATGCCGACAATCGCTCTCGTCGACGACGACCGCAATATCCTTACCTCGGTATCGATCGCGCTTGAGGCCGAAGGATATCGCATCACCACATACACCGATGGCGCTTCGGCGCTCGACGGTTTCAAGACCGCGCCGCCCGATCTCGCCATTCTCGATATCAAAATGCCGCGTATGGACGGCATGGAGACGCTGCGCCGGTTGCGCCAGAAATCCGACCTGCCGGTGATCTTCCTCACATCGAAGGACGAGGAGATCGACGAACTCTTCGGGCTGAAAATGGGCGCGGACGATTTCATCCGCAAACCGTTTTCGCAGCGGCTTTTGGTCGAACGCGTCAAGGCCGTGCTGCGCCGCTCGTCCGCGAAGGACGGCGTCATGCCGAAGGAAACCGACAGCAAGGTGCTGGAGCGCGGACAGCTTCGCATGGATCCGGAACGCCATACCTGCACCTGGAAGAACGAGCCGGTGACGCTGACCGTGACGGAATTTCTGATCTTGCAGGCGCTCGCGAGCCGGCCGGGGGTCGTGAAAAGCCGCAACGCTTTGATGGATGCAGCTTATGACGATCAGGTCTATGTCGATGACCGGACCATCGACAGTCACATCAAGCGGCTGCGCAAAAAGTTCAAGGCAAGCGACGACGACTTCGATATGATCGAAACACTTTACGGTGTCGGCTATCGCTTCAAGGAATAGCGCGCATAA
>DASPWC010000111.1:0-19698 GCA_035622055.1 Xanthobacteraceae bacterium
GAAAAGATCATGCCCCACCAAAAAGACCCTGGGCAGCGAGCGATTCAATTTGAAGCTATCGCGCTCTGGCGTGGCGGCTACGCCGTTGCGAGACGCGTCGGCGAGACGGCATGTTTGACAATCGCGCCGATCGCCGTAGCATCGGCTTTCCTCCTCCATCTTCGTATGGCGCTGTAACATGATTATCGATTGCCACGGCCACTACACGACCGAGCCGAAGGATCTCCATCGTTTCCGCAAGGAACAGACCGCGGCCGCCACTTCGGGCGGTAAAATGGCGATGCCCTCACGCGCCACGCTGAAAATGTCTGACGATGAAATCCGTGAAAGCATCGAGCAAAACCAACTCAAGCTGCAGCGCGAACGCGGCACAGACCTGACGATCTTCTCGCCGCGCGCCTCAGGAATGGGCCATCACATCGGCGACGAGAGCGTCAGTCTCGAATGGTCGCAGATTTGCAACGATCTGATCGCGCGTGTCGTCTCGCTGTTTCCGCAAAATTTCATCGGCGTGTGTCAACTGCCGCAATCGACTGGCGTGCCGCCGAAGAACGCGATCGGCGAGCTGGAGCGCTGCGTTAAGATGGGCTTCATTGGCTGCAACCTCAATCCCGACCCGTCGGGCGGCTATTTCAATGCGCCGCCTCTAACCGACAAGTGGTGGTATCCGTTCTTTGAAAAAATGGCCGAGCTCGACGTCCCGGCCATGATTCATGTTTCGGGCTGCTGCAACCCGGCAATGCACACGACCGGCTCCTACTACCTGAATGCCGACACGATGGCGTTCATGCAACTCATCCTCTCCGACCTGTTTAAGGATTTTCCGACCCTGAAGCTGATCATTCCGCACGGCGGGGGAGCCGTGCCCTTCCACTGGGGCCGCTTCCGCGGGATCGCGCTCAATAATTGCCGTCCGGAACTCGCCGAAATCATCAAGAATAATATTTACTTCGACACCTGCGTTTATCACCAGCCGGGGATCAATCTTCTCGCCGAAGTGGTGCCGGCGGACAATATCCTGTTTGCGTCGGAAATGGTCGGGGCGGTCAAAGGCGTCGATCCCAGATCGGGCCATTATTTCGATGACACCAAGCGCTATATCGACAAGGCGCCGAGACTCGACGACACCGCCCGTCGAAAAATCTTCGAGGGCAATGCGCGCAAGGTGTTCAGCCGCCTCAAAACAAAGGTAGCGGCGACGGCGTAGCGCATGATCCCGAAAAGTGGAAGCCGGTTTTCGCAGAAGGTCCTGCGCAAAATGTATCGGCAAGTCGTAATGTCCTGTCCTATCATTTTCTAGGATTCAACTGCTTTGGCGAAGCTCCCAAAACAAATCGAGTTCAAGCGGAAAGGCGGAAGACACGTCGTTGGCATAAGCGGCCGCGAAATCGAAACCCGCGGCCTCGCCGAGGGCTTCTGGACCGATCTCTATCACCATTCGATGACGGTCAACTGGCCGACCTTCTTCGGCAGTGCGGCGGCCATTTTCGTCGTGCTCAATGCAGTGTTCGCATTTCTCTATTGGCTCGGCAACGAACCGATCGCCAATGTCGCCGGCAATGAGCCGCTTGGGCTTTTTTACTTCTCGGTCGAGACGCTGGCCACGGTCGGCTACGGCGACATGCATCCGCAGACTGCTTATGGCCACTTCATCGCCACGATCGAAATCTTCACCGGCATGTCCTTCCTCGCCGTGATGACCGGACTGATCTTTTCCCGCTTCTCGCGGCCGCGCGCGCGCTTCATCTTCGCGCAGCATCCGGTGGTGACCATTCACCAGGGTCAACCGACGCTGATGATACGCGTCGCCAACGAGCGCAATAATACAATTTCACAAGCGGTGGCGCGGCTGTGGTTGATCCGCATGGAAACGACCGCCGAGGGGAGGCAGTTTCGCCGCTACTACGAGTTGCCGCTCAATCGCAACGAGCATCCGATGTTCATGCTGTCGTGGTCGATTTTCCATGTCATCGACGAGACAAGCCCGCTCTATGGCATGAGCCCGGACGAACTCGCCGCGGCCGATGCGGCTTTGACTCTCAACATCAGCGGGGTTGACGACAATTCGGCGCAATACCTCTATGCGCGCAAGCTCTATAACACCCAGGACATCCGCTGGAATTACCGCTATCGGGACATCGTTAGCTTTTCCAGCGAAGGCATGTTGGTAATCGACTACACCGTGTTCCACGAAATCATGCCGGAATAGTCAGCTCGCCTTGCGAGTCGAGGATTGCACCGCGCGGCTGCGCCAGCTCGCGAGCGCTTTGGCGAAGGCATTGGGGCGGGTCTTTTCGTAATCGAGCGCGATCACATGCTCGACCGACGCTGGCGGAACCTGCTGCACGCCGCCGTTTCGCGACCGGCCGCGCGACCCCATGCGCCAGGTTTTCTTGAAGTGCCCGAGCGCAATCGGCCCGGCATGGGTAAGGAACACTTTTTCATGCGGGCGGCTAAGCGTGGCGATCGCCTGTTGCAGCGGCAGCCATTTTACCGCCTTGACGTCGTCCATCAGATCGCGCACCGGCGAGCCAAGCGCGCGCATCAGCCAGAACTGGACGATCTTGATCTTGCCTTCAGCCGCATATGACATCGAGCCGAGGAATTCATGGACCGAAACGTTGTATCCGGTCTCTTCCATCACCTCGCGCTTGGCGCCGTCGCGCGGGTGTTCGCGCGGCATGAGCTTGCCTTTAGGGAGGACCCAAGCTTTCTCCCTCCGCAATCGCACAACGGCGACGCGCGGTCTCAACTTTCCGCGCAGGACAATGCCTCCTGCGGCCAGAATCGGCGCGTGGCCCTTCGCCGAATCAGTCATGTCAAAACCTATGCCGGATGAACGACCCAAGGGCAACCCGGAATCCCAGAGATGCACTTGTGTCTTCACCAGTAGGCTGCGGATTTACGACACGCTGATGACGATCTTGCCAAAATGCCGGTTGGCACGCATCAGCCACAGCGCGTCGCCGATGTCGGCGAGCCTATAGGTCTTGTAGATCGGCAGCGAAAGCTTGCCAGCCTCAATTGCCGGCCACAGGTCGGCCCGCATCAAGCGATTGATCTCGCGCACTTCCTCGGCGCTGCGTGTGCGAAAGGTCACACCGATATAGTCAATGCGTTTGAGCGCATGCTTGTCGAAATCGAATTCGCCTGTCATGCCGCCGAGCCGGCCGACATTGACGATACGGCCAAGAATGCTCGCGGCTTCGAGATTCTGATTGGCGACCGGTCCGGATACCAGGTCGACAATAACGTCAACTCCCTTGCCTCCTGTCGCCTGCTTCACACGTTCCGGCCAAGCCGGATCGCCAGAATCGACAGCCAAGTCGCAGCCGAATTCTCCCAGGCGCGCCCGGCGATCCGTGTTGGTCGAGGTGCCGATCACGAGCGAGGCGCCTATCAGCTTGGCGATCTGCATGCCCATGAGACCCACACCGGCGCTCGCCCCTTGCATCAACAAGGTTTCGCCGCGCTTCAATCGTCCGGCCGTAACCACGGCATTGTGCATGGTCTGGAGCGCGACCGGAAAACATGCCGCCTGCTCGTAACTCATATTGTTGCCGGGAACGCGATGGACCCGCGCGGCATCGGTGACGACGTATTCCGCGAAACCGCCGGGCGCCGAGGCCATCACGCGATCGCCCGGTTTGACGTCCTGCACCGCGCTGCCGACCGCCTCGACCTCGCCCGCGCATTCCAGTCCCAGTCGCGCCCCGACCCCGCCGACGCTGCCGTGCTGATGGCCGGTGGCTACAAGTAGGTCCGCCCGGTTCAGGCTCGAGGCTTTCACGCGGATCAAGACCTCGCTCGGCTTCGGGCCGGGCTTCGGCAGTTCATGGATTTCGACGCCTTTCTCGCCCAAAACGGCGGCATGCATGACGGAATCCTCCGGTCGTACTGTGGCTCGCTCTGTGCTATCCTCGATACGGTGCACGAGTTCAACCAGTTTGCGCGAAGCGCTGCCTGAAGACGCACAACTATGAACCGGCTCGCATGAACCAGCTCGTTCGACCCCGGATCGCCGCATCGGCCTGCCCGCACGACTGCCCTTCGACTTGTGCCCTTGAGATCGAGGTAGTTGACAACCATACAATCGGGCGAGTGCGCGGCGCGCCGGACAATGCCTATACCGCGGGAGTCGTCTGCGCCAAGGTCGCGCGCTATGCGGAGCGTGCGCATCACCCCGATCGCTTGAAGCGGCCGCTACGCCGTATCGGCGCGAAAGGCGATGGAGAGTTTGCCCCCATTTCCTGGGATGACGCGCTCGACCTCGTCGCCGAGCGATTTTCGCGCGCGGAAGAAGAGCACGGTTCGGAGGCCGTGTGGCCCTACCTCTATGCCGGAACCATGGGCTACGTCATGCGCGACGGCATCCATCGCCTGCGCCACGCCAAGAATTATTCCGGCTTCTTTTCCACGATCTGCGTCAATGCGGCCTTTACCGGTTTCATCGCCGGCACGGGAAAGCTTGCCGGAGCCGATCCGCGTGAAATGGAGAAATCAGATCTGGTCGTTATCTGGGGCACGAATGCGGCGAATACGCAGGTCAACGTGATGACGCACGCGACACGCGCCCGCAAGGAGCGCGGCGCCAAGATCGCGGTTGTCGACGTCTATATGAATTCCACGATGAAGCAGGCGGACCTGCCCGTGCTGATCCGGCCCGGCACCGACGGCGCGCTCGCTTGCGCGGTGATGCATTGCCTGTTCCGCGACGGCAAGGCCGACTGGGACTATCTTGAGCGCTACACCGACGCGCCGCATGACCTTGCGGCGCATCTGCGCACCCGCGGTCCTGCGTGGGCGGCGCGGATCACCAGTTGCGCTGTCGAGACGATCGAAGCGTTCGCCCGCCTGATCGGAGAGAGAAAACGCGCTTTCTTCCGCCTTGGCTACGGCTTCTCCCGTTCGCGCAACGGCGCCGCGAACATGCACGCGGCAAGCTGCATCGCCGCGGTCACGGGTGCCTGGAGGCTCGAGGGCGGCGGCGCCTTTCACAACAATGGCGGCATCTTTCACCTGAACAACAGCCTTATCGAAGGCAGCGATTTGCGCGACCCGTCGATCCGTATGCTCGACCAGTCCCGGATCGGCGCGATCCTGACCGGCGACAGAGATACGCTTCTCGGCGGACCGCCGGTCACCGCGATGCTCATTCAGAACACCAATCCGGTTTCGGTTGCGCCCGACCAGAACACGGTGAAGCGCGGCTTTGCCCGAGACGACCTGTTCGTCTGCGTACACGAGCAGTTCATGACCGACACTGCCAAAGTCGCGGATATCGTGCTCCCTGCCACGATGTTCGTCGAACACGAAGATTTCTACACGGCCGGCGGCAGCCAAT
Source organism: Xanthobacteraceae bacterium (assembly GCA_035622055.1). Classification (GTDB taxonomy): domain Bacteria; phylum Pseudomonadota; class Alphaproteobacteria; order Rhizobiales; family Xanthobacteraceae; genus BOG-931. Next base: position 5,345 of record DASPWC010000111.1, read on the forward strand.
ACATTCTCTTAGGCCCGAAGCTGGTCGAGCCGCCGGGAGAATGCCGCAACAATCATGAGGTCATCTGCGCGCTCGCAAAGCGGCTCGGTGCGAAACACCCGGGCTTCGATATGTCGGCCCGCGATCTGATCGACGCCAGCTTACAAAAATCGGGGTGGGGCACGCTCGCCGAGCTTGAGGCGAAGCGCTGGATCGACTGCCAGCCGGATTTTGCCACCGCTCACTATCTCAACGGCTTCGCTTATGCCGATGGCAAATTCCGCTTCAAGCCGGACTGGCCCACCGTGCCGTTTCAGCGCTGGCACCGGACCAGCATCCCGACCCCGATGCCGCAATTGCCGGATCATTGGGAGGTGATCGAAGAAGCCGACAGCAAACATCCGTTCCGGCTGGCGACTTCACCGTCGCGCGGTTTCCTCAATTCGACCTTTACCGAAACGCCGACCTCGCTCGCCACCGAAGGCCGGCCCGAGGTCATGATCCATCCTGAGGATGCCGCCGCTTACCATATAGCCGATGACGACGAAGTCGTGCTCGGCAATGCGCGGGGCAAAGTGCGGCTGCACGCCAAGCTATTCAATGGCTTGCGGCGCGGCGTGCTGATTGCGGAATCGCTGTGGCCTAATTCCGCGTATCCGGACGGCCACGGCATCAATTCATTGACCGGCGCGGATTCGATCGCGCCGTTTGGCGGCGCCGCCTTCCACGACAACAAGGTTTGGCTTCAGAAGGCCTAACCATCCCGACCCGTCAAAACGGGGAAGGCGAACCATCCGCCACCGCTCGGCAGCAACGGATCGTGGAGCGCGCCCACATCACATAAGCGCCGGCTCCAATTGCCCTGGCGCGCTGTCGCTACACGGATGACGACGAGCGGCTAAACGGCACGGCCTCGGCGTCCACGATCTGTTTGCCGATCGGCCAGAGTGCGATCCCCGCGAGCTTCAGATGCGCCCAGGCGAACGGAATGCCGATGATCGTCACCGCAAGCAGCACGGCCGTGATGAGGTGTCCGAGCGCAAGCCACCAGCCGGCAAGCACCAGCCAAATAATGTTACCGATCAAGCCGAATGGGCCGGTGCCGATGTCGTGTCGGCCGGAATAGTCGACGCGCGACACCGCCTTCCGCCCAAATGGCAATAGCGTATAGGACGCGATGTTGAACGCCGCGCGGGCCCACGGCAGCCCGATGATAGTGATCGCCATGACGACGGCGGCGATCACCCAGCCGACGGCCATCCACAGGCCGCCAAACACGATCCATAGGAGATTGAGCAGGAAAGAGACGAGCGACATGACTTTTATCTAGGTACGCTTGCCACGATCGCAATCGGGGATTCTTAACGCGTTTTTCCTTTCTCGCCAGTCGCGGTCCTGGCCTTCCGCGCGTTAGGCGGCCTCTAATAATTGGCGTTTCACGCCACTGGCGACGTGCCTTTGTGGCCTATCGAGCTTCGCCTGTCTGGAACGGCAGAACCGAAGAGCCACAAGCAGATTCTCGGCGAATGACCGGCCAGAGCCCAGCCGTGCTTATCGGCGCAATCTTCGGGACGTGCTTACGGCGCGATCCTAATCGAACAACGCCACGGCGCGCGTCGTCAGGAAGCTGTTCGAGGTTGCACAGCTTCTCCATATGACAATAGGGGATTTCGCGACCGGCTTTGTGACCTTCCCAGATGATCGCGGGATTACGCGTTTCGAGCCAGCGCTTGCGCGTGTGCGTGAAGGGCGCATCCCAGCCCATGCATCGATGCCGGTCACGCGTACGCCGCGCGAGGTCAAATACAGCGTTGCTTCGCGCCCCATGCCGCAGCCTGCAGTGAGATATTCGTCGGTGCCGATGCAGCTCGCGGCGCGCGTATTGACGAGCACGATATGGAACGGCTTGAGTTCGTGACCGATACGACCAAGCTCGGCTTCAACCTCAACGGCCGTGACTACATGGCCGTCCGGCATTTTACGGAAATCGAGTTTGACGCCGGGACGAAAGAACCAATCGAGCGGCACCTGATCGATCGTCATCATTGGCTTGCCGTCGATCGATTTCGATTGGAAGTGGATCGGCGCATCCATGTGCGTGCCGTTATGCGTCGTCAGCTGGATGTTTTCGATTGCCTCCCCGTCCGGCAGATCCTCGCGCCGCAGACCGGGGGAAAAGCTCGAGCAGGAGCGGCGCGGTATCCGCATTGCTGCGGTACTCGATCTTCGGCTGCATGAACGGAGGATCGTAGACCGTCTCGTTTTCGAGCGGCGAAGACAGATCGATCATGCGGCTGGGCAGTTTCATCGCGCTTTGAACTTATTGTCGCGCGGCAAGCTTATCGGCTTGGGCTTTGCCCAGCAATCCGCGCGGTCGCGCTCGCGGCGCCATGACGGCGGCTTTCGACTTTTGAGACAACTTCTGGCAAAAGCAACGACGTCAGAATTAGCAACGAAAGTTACGTCATGATCCTGGTCACCGGCGCGAGCGGCTTTGTCGGTTCGGCAGTCGCCAGGTGTCTCGTGCAAGCCGGTCATCGGGTGCGCGCGCTTATTCGCCCGACCAGCGCGCGGATCAACGTCGCAGATTTACCTCTCGAAATTGTCCAAGGTGATCTTCGCGACGCGGATTCGCTCGCTCGCGCCATGATCGGCGTCCGGTTTCTTCTTCATGTCGCCGCCGATTACCGGCTTTGGGCGCGCAACCCTCAGGATATCGTGCGGACAAACGTCGAAGGCACAAAAACGATCATGAATACCGCGCAGCGCGCGGGTGTGGAGCGGATCGTCTATACCAGCAGCGTCGCCACGCTTAGGGCGCGGCCGGACGGCAAGCCCAGCGACGAAACGTTCCCGCTCGACCCGAAGTCGGCAGTCGGCGCATATAAATACAGCAAGGTTGTCGCCGAGCGCCTGGTCGAGGCCATGGTCGCGGAGCAAGGGCTGCCGGCGATCATCGTCAATCCGTCGACACCGATTGGTCCCGCCGATGCGCGCCCCACGCCGACAGGACGGATCATCATCGAGGCGGCGGCAGGCCGCATGCCCGGCTATGTCGATACCGGCTTGAACCTCGTGCATGTCGATGACGTCGCCGCCGGACATCTGGCGGCTTTGGAAAAAGGCCGGGTCGGACAGCGCTATATTCTCGGCGGACAAGACGTGCCGCTCAGCGACATGTTGCGCGAAATCGCGCGGCTGGTCGGCCGCTCGCCGCCGAAACTTCGCTTGCCACGGCTTGCAATATTTCCGATCGCCTATGGCGCGGAAGCGATCGCGCACTTCACCGGCCGCGACCCTTTCGTGACGACAACCGGACTGCGGCTCGCCAAGGACCGCATGTTCTTCACCTCCGCGAAAGCCGAACGCGAGCTCGGCTATCGGGCGCGCCCATACACCGAGGGTCTTACCGAAGCCATCGCGTGGTTTCGACGGAACGGCTTTCTCAAACAGGATACAAGCGCAATCGCTTCAAACTGAATCGGCTACCGCCCTCAGTTTGAAAGCCGTGATCTTGTCCGAAACGGATGCCGGGGTCACGCCCCGGCAGCATTGCGCTCGCGCAGGAAGTGCAAGAACTCGACACCTTCCCGCAACCGCCGCTTCAGCATTTGCGGGCTGCGAACCATCTCGCTGACGATCGCGGCGATCTTGCCGGAGCGGAAATAGAAGCGGCGGTAAAACTCCTCGACCGAATCGAATATTTCCGTATGCGACAGATGCGGATAGTGCAAAGGCGCTATCTGCACGCCTTCGACATTGACCAGCTCCGCATTCGTCTCATCGAGCCAGCTATTCTTCATCGCCTGGTCGTGGAGGAAAGTTCCGGGATAAGGCGCCGCCAGCGAAACCTGGATCGTATGCGGGTTGATCTCGGTCGCGTAGGAGATGGTTTCCTGGATCGTTTCCTTGGTTTCACCAGGCAGGCCCATGATGAAGGTGCCGTGAATCTTGATGCCGAGTTCATGGCAATCCTTGGTGAACCGCCGGGCGACATCGACCAGGATCCCCTTCTTGATGTTGTGCAAGATTTTCTGATTACCCGACTCGTAGCCGACCAGTAGCAGGCGCAGCCCGTTGTCGCGCAGCACCTCGAGCGTTTTGCGCGGTACATTCGGCTTGGCGTTGCAGGACCAAATGACACCGAGCTTGTAAAGCTCTTTGGCGATCTCTTCGGCCCGCGCGCAGTCATCGGTAAAAGTATCGTCGTCGAAAAAGAACTCCTTCACCTCGGGAAAGGCTTTCTGCGCCCAGGCGATCTCTTCGACAACGTGCCCGACCGAGCGCTTGCGGTAACGGTGGCCGCCGACCGTTTGCGGCCAAAGGCAGAACGTGCAGCGCGACTTGCAGCCACGTCCGGTATAGAGCGAAAGATAAGGATGCTTCAGGTAGCCGTTGAAATATTTGCTAATGTCGAGATCGCGCCTATAGACGGGCGAAACGAATGGCAGCAAATCCATATTTTCCAGAATTGGCCGGTCGTCATTGTGGATGATCGCGCCGGACGCGTTCCGATATGACAGTCCGAGGATGTCGTTTAGTGGTTTTCCGTCCACAACTTCCTTGATCGTGAAATCGAACTCGTTGCGGCCGACAAAATCGATCAGGGGAGACGCGCGCAGACTTCCCTCGGGATCGACGGCGACCTTGGCGCCCACCATGCCGATCTTGAGCGACGGTTTTACTTCCTTGAGCGCTTTGATGGTCCAGATATCGGATGAAAACGACGGCGCCGATGTATGCAGCACCACGAGATCGTAGTCGCGCACCGCTTCCGCGACCTGCGGGAACTTGATGCGATGGGATGGCGCATCGATCAGTTTGCTGTTCTCGACGAGGGCCGCCGGCTGGGCCAGCCATGTCGGATACCAGAACGAACGGACCTCTCGCCGCGCCTGATAGCGCGAGCCCGCTCCGCCATCGAACCCGTCGAACGATGGCGCTTGAAGAAATAATGTTCGCATTACGTCTCCCCCTCACCGTAATAGGCGAGCTCGTTATCGGCCGCCAGCCCATAGCGGCGGCCGCGCCATTCGACGCGGTGACCGAAAAAGCTCGCAATAAATACGACAAAAGAAACAAGGTCGCGAATTGGCCCGAGCCATAGAGCTCCCCGCAGCAGAAAAGCGCGGTGAAGTTCGGTTTGGAGCGCAAGACGGCATGCAAGGCCCACCGGCACGAGAAGCGCTGCCGGAGTGAGGCCGCCCAACATCATGCCGAGCAAGGCGAGCGGCACGGCATGCGTGATGACGAGCCCGGCATAGCCTAAGGAATCGATCGCACGGATCGTTCGCGCCCAGCGAATTTCGTGACGCAATAGTTCGCGCAACGAACGTTCGGCGCAGGCATGCGTGACGATGAGAGGCGGAATTGCCACCTTCAAACCGGCGTCCCGCACCGATCTGCCCAGCTCATAGTCGTCGGCAAGTTGATCGGCGATGGACTCCAAGTCGCCGGACTTTGCCAGCGTCGCTTTGGTAACCGCAATCGTCGAGCCGAAGCACGGCGTCGCAAGGCCAAGTTTGAGCCCGACGAGCGCGTTAGGCAGGAAGTGATAGTCGATCGCCGCGGCCGCAAATCGCGACCAGATCCCTGCGGCCGCAGCGCCACGATAGAGACATGTGACAAGCCCGACGCCGCGCTGGCAAATCGCTACGGTGACGCCCTTGAGATAGTCGCGAGGCACGATGATGTCGCTGTCGGAAATGACCAGAACGCCGTGCCGCGCCTCGCTTTGCATGTTGATGAGGTTCGACACTTTTGCGTTGGCGCCATGCCGGCGCGAATTGATCACCAAGGCAAGATCGCGGTCGGGGTAATCGGCAATGAGATTGCGGACTATGGCAACGGCGGGATCGCCGGCATCGGCGACGCCGAACAGGATTTGCACCGGAGCCGGATATTCCTGCCGGCAGAAGCTCGCCAGATCGGCATAGAGATCCGGCTCCGCCCCTCGCAGGGGCTTTAAGATCGTGATCGGCGGGTAGCTCGGCGTGTGGGCGGCACCCGATGACCGCGCGAAACCGCGCACGATCCACATCGCAAATAGCGCATAGACGCATCCGAACAGAGCCGCGAGGTAGCAAACGGCTGTCGCGTAGTCGGCGAAATTGGCAAAAAGTTCGCGCACGTTACCCCTGGCAGGTCCCCGTCCGTCCGATCACTTATAATACATAGCCCGGCGCACCCCATGCACACGAGAAACGGCGAAAGTCGGGCCGATTTCGCCCGCCGGCTCTCGGACCCGACTGCCTATTTGCCCATCACCAAATAGTGCCGTCCTTCAAGCGCTTGCCAGCCCAGCAGGGTGGGCGCTCCGAGAAGCAGGTCCGGAACCCTCTTGATCAGCGCCATTGCCAGTGCGACCTCCGCCGGAACGCCGAATATGGCGCATACGGCGACCATAGCGCCGTCCTGCACACCCAACCCGCCCGGCAGTATAAAGGCGGCCGAGCGGCTGCCTTGGCCTAAACTTTCGATCGCGATGGCTTCCATGACTCCGACCGGGTGATTCATGAATTTGAGGGCGATCCAGACTTCAATCGCCCCGAAGAAGACCGTAGCCAGGTGAACCACAAAGGATTCGGTAAGCCCACGATAGTTGCGCCAAATCCGTTGCAGCCAGCCGCCGAGATCGGCCACGTGACCGAAAGCCGACCATTGGCGCTTTTCCCCGAATGCAATGAGCCAGCGCACCACCGGTTCAAACGCGCCGAAATTCAAAGCAAGAAAAAATCCAGTCACCGCCGGCACGCCGATGGCAAGCAGCACCAACGCAGTCGCGACGATCATGCGGTCGCCGACAAGACCGGCAACGATACCAACCCCCGCCAGCACGAAGACGATGAGGCTAACAACCTGAATGAAGATATCGACTAAAACGCTCGCCACCGCCAATTTGGTCGCGATGCCAAATTGCGCGAGAAGTCTCGCGCCGATGACGTCGCCTCCAACAACGGCGAGCGGAAAGAACGAATTGATTGCCTCGCGGACGAACCGCAAGAGCACGAAGATGTGAGGTCCGCGCACCCTCTCGGGGAGTAGGAGCCACCAGCCGACCCCCGCGCCCATGAGCACAATGACACGAACCGCGGTGACAAAAACGGTCGCCCATCGCGAGGCGGCGATGGCCGCCATGACAGGCCCGAAGCCGTAAAAGGCCGTCAGACCGGTGAGCAGAGCTATACCTAGAATTGCGGCAAACAAGGCGAAATTGCGCATCTATCCGTCGGTTTGATGGGAGTTAGGTCATTATCGGGGTAAAGGCATAAAAACGACTGTCAACTGTGGCTTTTATGCACTAGTGAAACTGTTACATCCTTTCTATTTTGGCTTCTTCATTAACGGGAACGGGATGGGGGCGCCCCATGAAGAAGGTCGCAGTTGGAACGGCAGTGGTCCTGGCAATTCTGAGCCTTGCAGCTTGTGCGCAAACTGGCAAAGGCAAGGCCCCGCCACCTGTCGTGACCAAGGGTTAATTCCCATCCAGTCACACCTGCGTGCTGCCGTCTCGACGGCCGCACAATGAAGGTTTGAGAACGCTCGCTGGCAATCATCGCGTTATTTTTGTATTTTGATTTGCCGTTGAGGTGGTGGGGAACAAGTGATCATCGTTGTTGGGCTGGCCTTTGAAGCCAGAATTGCCGCTGGCCCCGGCGTCCACGTTATTTGCAGCGGCGATGGCCGCAACTTGGCTGCAAAGCTTACGGCAGCGATCGCGGAAACGCGGACTATGGTCAGCGGTTGTCCTGGGATTATCAGCTTCGGCGTCGCCGGCGGGCTGTCGCCGTATTTGCGTCCCGGCACCTGCGTCGTCGGCTCGGCCGTTATATCCGGCGAGAACCGAATGCCGATCAGTCAGCAATGGTCGCAGCAATTGCTCCAGGCGATCCCCGATTCGGTATCGGGTATGTTGCTCGGCGTGCCGGCTCCAATCGCGCATCCCGACGAAAAGCGAGCGCTCTATCTGAAAACCGGGGCCATAGCGGTCGACATGGAATCGCACATCGTCGCCGCGGTAGGGCTGGCGCACAACGTGCCTGTCGCAGCGATCCGCGTGATCACCGACCCTGCCAAACGCGCTTTGCCGGTATCCGCGGTCGCGGCGATGCGGCCGAATGGGACCACCAATATCGCGGCCATGCTGCGCTCTGTCCTTAAGCGGCCGCGGGAATTACCGGCTCTGTTCCAGACCGCCCTCGATGCGCGCGCAGCCCGGGCGACGCTTGTGCGCGGCAGGCATTTACTCGGTCCGGCATTTACCCTGCCCCAGACGACGTGAGAGCCCCGCCATGTTTAAGTCCGCAGCCGAAGAGATAGGCCAATGGGCGAACCAATGCCGCCGTTGGGCTCGCGGCGCTCCTACGCGCGAGCAAAGGCTGGCGTTGCAGAGCTTGGAGCGGATTTTGAGCCAAGCGGCGCTCGATGCCGAAGACGGTCTCGACATTCAACGCGCTCCGCGCCCGGCGACCTCAAGCAACTCCTGACGTAGCTCCCATCGTAGCGCAGCGGCTTCCGTCCGTGTAAAAGGACGGCAACGAGGCGCTCATGACCATGCGTGCGTCTACATCGGCACGAGGCGGCGCGAGCAGCCACACACGCCAGATCGCCGAATTCGTCGCGCAACTCCGTTACGAGCAAATTCCGTCCGAGGTCTTCGAACGGCTAAAACTTTTAATTCTGGACTCCGTGGGTTGCGCCGTTCACGGCGCCGAGCTGGAATGGTGCCGCATCCTGCGCCAGACCCTCGAGCAAGCCGATCAAACACGAACCACATCGGTTTGGGGTACCGGTCGCCGGCTTTCCTCGCCGCATGCGGCTCTCGTCAACGGCACGCAGGTGCAAGGCTTCGAGCTCGACGACGTTCACCGCGAGGGTGTGCTGCATGTCGGCGCCGTGACGCTGCCGGCGCTGATCGCGGCGGCCGAAAGTCACGTCGTTCTTTCAGGCCAAGAGTTTCTCACAGCCGCACTCGCCGGTTATGAAATCGGCCCGCGCGTCGGGCTTTGCATGGGTCCGGAGCATATCGGCCAAGGCTGGCATTCCGGCGCAACCGTCGGCGTGTTCGCCGCCGCCGCAGCCGCCGCGCGCGCGCTCAAGCTCGATGCCGACGCGACGATGCACGCACTCGGCATTGCCGGCACGCAATCGTCCGGCCTGATGGCCGCGCAGTACGGCGCCATGGTCAAGCGCATGCATGCCGGACGTGCGGCGCAGAGCGGGCTCTATGCGGCGCTGCTGGCGAGCCAGGGATTCACCGGCATCCTGGACGTTTTCGAAGCGCCTTATGGCGGTTTTTGCACGACATTTTCACGCTCCGGCGATCGCTTCAATCTCGCGGCACTGAGCGCCGGGCTGGGCGCGCGCTTCGAAACCATGCGGATCTCGCTCAAATTCTATTCCTGCGTCGGCAGCAATCACACGACGCTCGACGCGCTTGCCGACATTCGCGAACGGCACCCGTTCGTCGCGGACGACGTCGAAAGCATTATCGTCCATGCCTCCAAGGTTACCCTCGACCATGCCGGCTGGCCGTATCGGCCGGAAGATCTTACCGCCGCCCAGCTCCACCTGCCGTTCTGCGCTGCCACGCTGATCATTGCCGGCGATGCGTTTGTCGACGAATTCGCTCCCGACTGCGTCGCCGATCCGGCTCGCGTCGACTTGGCACGCAGGGTTAAGGTCGTCCACGATCCAGCCATCACCGCGCTCGGCGCGGCCCACCGCCACAAAGTACGCGTCGAGGTCAGGTTCCGCGATGGTTCGGTGGAGCACGAAACCCGCGAGGCGGCGCGCGGCAGCGAGCAATCTTTCGCCGACAGCATGCAGATCATCGACAAGTTTTGCAAACTGACCCGCGCGGCGATGACGCGAAAGCGGCAGGATGAGCTGATCGATGCGGTGCTGCGACTCGATCAACTGGTGGACAGCCGCGTCATGATCGGTCTTTTGCGGCCGGATCGGCGCGCGTGAGGCCGACGCCAGCGCCCTACGACAGCAATTCGAGCTTCCCACCGATCGGAATTCGCGGCGCCGGCTTGTTTGCCGTGATGACCAGCTCGAACGAACCGCCGCTGCGCTGCCATTGGCCGGCAACAAGCGGCGTCTTGCTGACATTCTTGACCGGCCGCCCGCTCCAACGCACCGGACCGACAATCGAACCGTAATCGGTCGCGACGATGGCGTCGAGAATCGACTTTGGATCGATGTTTTTGGTACGCTTGAGCACATCGATTGCAACTTCGAACAGTGCGTGCTGGTAGCCGATGGGTTGCGACCATGGCCGCTTGGTGGCGCTGGTATATTCGTCGGTGAGTTGCTGCGCGCTTTGCCCGGTCAGACCCGACTTGAAAGGATAATTCGGCGTCCACCAAATCTCGCTCGACAGTCCGTTGCCGCGCGGCCCGAGCGAACTCACCACCGACGGAAACAAAAGCGCCTTCCCGATCGTCACGATCTTGGGATGAAAATTCTGCTGCGCGGCTTGTGACCAGAAGGTCGCGAAATCGGGTGGGATCATGTTTCCCGTGACGATGTGCGCGCCGGCTTCCTTAAAGCGTGTTATTTGCGAGGTGAAGTCGTTGTTCATCACCTGGTAGCGGCCGGGATCGATGAACTTGTAGCCGGCTTGCGCGAGCGCAGGCGGCAAACCGCGCTGTGGATCGCCCCAGGCGTTGCCGTCCGCATCGTTGGGGAATAGCCCTCCGATCACTTTGTTGGTTGGCTGGCCATCCCATAAAGCTAGGAACGCCGCGATCACGTCTTCGAGGCCCCAAAAGAAGTGGTAGGTCCAGGTGAAACCCTTCTGTGGATCGCCGTTACGGCCGAAAAAATAAGGCTGCCACGGACAATTCGTGGTGATGCACGGCATCTCGTTGACCTCGGCTTGATCGGCAACCGGATTGGTGGTGTCCGGAGTGGCCGACGCCACGATGAGATCGATCTTGTCGCGCAAGATCAGTTCGGATGCGACTTCCGACGCACGCGTACCGCTCGATTGGCTGTCCTTGCTGATAATCTCGACCGGATAAGTCTTGCCTCCGTTGGTAAGGCCTTTGGCCAGAATGCCGCGGACCTGATCGAGGATGAAACCATCGGCTTCGCCGAAACCGGCAAGCGGTCCGGTTCGCGGGCTGACGTGACCGATCTTTATGCTTTTGGACTGCGCATTGACCGGAATCGTGCGCAGCACCGCGGGTGCAGCGACGAAGCCAAGGCCGCCCGCGACCATGGCCCGGCGACTGATCAAGACAAATCCTTTGGATGCTTCCATTTGGCCGGTCATTTTGAATTTTCCCCATCGAGCGACGCTTTCAGATGCGCCATCACCTTGGTGCGGAGCGCAGCCTGATCTTCGGGGCTCCACTTGCGGAAGCCTTCGCCCGACTTGAACCCGAGCTTGCCTTTAGCCACGAGCTTTTTCAGATATGGCGACGGGCGCGGCCGTTTATCGATCGCTGGCAACACCGTCTTATGGACCGCGAAGGTCAGATCGGTCCCGACGAGATCGGCGTTTTCGAGCGGGCCGAGCACCGCGAGCCGGCGGCCGAACGAAGCCTTGATCACGGCATCGACCGTTTCGGCATCGCAGATGCCGTGCTCCACCAGCGAAATCGCCTCGCGCCAGAGCGCATGCTGCAATCGGTTGCCGATAAAGCCGGGTACGTCCTTCCTGACATGCGCCGGCTGTTTGCGGGCCGCCCGATGCAGGTTCATCGTCCGCGCGACTGTCTGCGGCGATGTCCATTGCGTTTCGATGACCTCCACAAGGGGGACGAGGAAAGGCGGATTCCACCAATGCGTGCCAAGCGCGCGTTCGCGGCGCTTGAGGCCTTTCATGATCGAAGTAATCGGAATGACCGAAGTGTTGCTGGCGAGGATCGTATCGGCGCGAACGTGCCGCTCGATTTCGGCGAACAGCTTTTTCTTCAGCGGCAGATCCTCGAACACTGCCTCGACGACGTAGTCGGCGTCGCGAACCGCTTCGCCAAGATCGAAGCAGGGCTGTACGCGCGACACCGCCGTCTCGTCGTCGCCAAGATCGCGCAGGTTGGCGGCGATCCGCGCCTCCACGCTGTCGAGATTTTTCATCACCGTGTCGGTGATGGCCACTTCGTGTCCGGCAAGCGCGAAGACTTGCGCGATGCCGTGCCCCATCAATCCAGCTCCGACTACCGCGATTTTTGCCTTGCTCATATTCTACTCCCGCATTCGCAAGCCCGGACGCGGCGCAGCACGCGGCCTAAAACGCGACGGCTATCCCGCCGTGTAGCCGCCGTCGGCGTAAAGGACGTGGCCGGTATAGAAATCCGACGCCCGCGACGCGAGGAACAAGAGAGGCCCAGCCAGGTCGGACGGCTCGCCAAGCCGACCCTTCGGCACGCGCGTGATGAAGCCCTTTCGCACGGCGCTGGCGTTCTCATTGTCTTCGTACATCCAGGCAGTCAGCGGCGAACGGAAGACAGTCGGAGCAATAGCGTTCACCGTAATGCCGGTTGAGCCCCACTCACAACCGAGCGCCTTGGTGATGCCGTCGACGGCGGATTTCGATGCGCAGTAGGCCGTATAGCCCGCGGGATGACCCAAGAGGCCGCGCGCCGACGACATGAAAATCACCTTGCCGCCGCGATCCTGCGCCAGCATTTGCTTTCCGGCGGCTCTCGCCATCAGCCAGCTCTGCGTGACATTGACATCCATCACTTCGCTGAATGCTTCGGGCGCTTGATCGACGATTTTGGCAACCTTATTGATCCCCGAGGCGAGCACGAGAATGTCGACCCCGCCGAAACGCCGCACCGCAGCCGCGACGATCTTGTCGCAATTCGCCGCCGAACTCGGCCGCAGATTGACGCTCTCGACCTCAGCGCCGAGCTGTTCGCACTCGCGAGCGACTTTCTTCAGCGCTTCGGCGCCGGCAGCCGCGATAACGACATTGCAACCCGCGGCGGCCAGGACCCGCGCGGCAAGCGCGCCGAATGCGCCGGTTCCCCCCGTAACGATCGCGGTTTTGCCGCAAACGTCGAACAGCGAGAGTGGATTTTTCAGGAAATCTTCAGGCATGGATGTTTCTCACATGCTAGAGCGCAATTGCTTCACATTGAATCGATTGCGGCTTCAAGTTTTTGATGGGGCACGATCTTTTAGGTAAACCGGTTTCCGCCTTTCCGGATTGCGCCCTGGACCCTGTTTTTCACGCCCGGCCGTGCCGAACAAACCGATCGCCTCACTTCACCGGAGCGACGGCGACGGCGATCGTGCAGACTTCGTTGCCGCGATTGACGATTTCGCGAGATTCATTGGGGCCGATATAGCAGCTATCGCCCGATTTCACGATCGTTTCCCTGCCGCCAGCGATGACTGTGAGTTCGCCAGCAAGCACGTAATAGATCTTCTCCGGCGGCGAGGCGTCGGGACCCGCTCCGCCGCCGGGAAGAAAATGCGAAATGCCGAAAATTAGGGTTTGTGAGCCGCCCATTTCGGCGCCAAACACGCGCAGCGACTTATAATCGCGATGGTTCGGCGCTTCGTAAGGCTTCGCCTCGGACAGCTTGCGGACAATCATGCGAACTTCTCCCCTTTCTCGATCCGGTAAGCGCCCTTCGGATCGACGATCGCCACCAGCCGGATGATGCAGCCGTCGCCGCGGTCCCAATTCCATGGGAAGAACGCGAAGGTGCAGCGGCGGCCGGTGACCCTGTCGATCTCGCCGCCGACATTCTCGATCCCCAATATACCGTTCTTGAATAGTATGCGGTGCACCGGCTCCCAATCCGGGAAGTCTTGCTTCCAGTCGCGACCGCCGGACCATTCCTTGTATTCGGTCGCCAAATGCGGATGCAGCGGACCATTGCGCTGCGGCCCGATCGCGGTTGCGAGCGGATGATCGTTGGCCTGCGTGTCATGGCCGACGACCTTGACTTGCTTCTCGACGAACCATTTGCCGGCCGAAGGAACAAAGCCCGGCGAATAGCAAAAATAATCCTCGCTATCGTCGTACTTCTTGTGCCAGCCGGTATTGATGATGACGACGTCTCGCGGCCGCACGATCTTGCCCGCCGCTTTTTCCAGATCGTCATAGGTGATCGACTCCCACTTCAGCTTCGGCAGCGAGACTACAATCCCAGAGCCAAAAAAGTGCGGCAGCGGCACTTCGTCGATGAACGGCGTCCCTTGTACGACATGGGCGGGTGCGTCGATGTGGGTGGTATTATGCATCGACGTCGTGATGCGCTGAGACAGCACGCCCGATTTGGCCATGTAATGAATGCGCTCGATCTTGACGTCTTCGAAATAAGGCCAATTGGGCGACTGGTATCCAAAACGGTGTGACAGGTTATAGAACTCAAGTCCCATTGAATTATTTTCGTTCTCTTCGA
>DASPWC010000112.1:0-6564 GCA_035622055.1 Xanthobacteraceae bacterium
GCGATCGATCTCGAAGGCGAGCGCATCGTCGGCGTCGCGCTCGAGGCCGTCGGTGATCAGGAGCACGATCGCGCCTTGGGTGAGCACGCGGCGCGCCCACAGCTTGTTGAAGCTCCGCAGCGACGAGGCGATGCGTGTGCCACCGGACCAATCGGGCACGGCGGCCGAGCACGCCGCCAATGCGTCGTCGGGGTCGCGCTCGCGCAGCGCGCGCGTCACATTGGTGAGCCGGGTGCCGAACAGGAACGTGCTGACTCGCTTTCTTGCATCCGTCAGCGCGTGGAGGAAATGCAAAAAAATCCGGCTGTACTGGCTCATCGAGCCCGATATATCGAGCAGCGCCACGAGTGGCGGCGGCCGCGTCTTCGGGCCGATGAAGCGCAGATCGATGAAATCGCCGCCACCCTTCAGGCTGGCGCGTAACGTGCGGCGAATGTCGATCAGATGTCCATGCGGATGCGGCGTGAGGCGGCGCGTGCGCACTTCCGCGAGCGGGAGAACGAGCCGTTTCATGGCGTCCTTGGCCGCAGCGATTTCCGCCGAAGTCATCTGGGCGAAGTCTTTGTGCTGAAGCACCTCGCGGTCGGAAACGGTCATGCGGGCGTCAAGCTCAACCTCGCGCTCTTTACGCAGCTTGTCGTCGAGGCCTGCGAACAGCGCCTCATGCACGCGCGTCGCGCCGGCTTGTGGCGCCCGCGGCGGCACCGGCGCTTGCGGCAGCATCGTCGCCAGAAGCTGATCGACATACCCGCGCCGGCGAAAGAAGATCCGAAACGCCTGGTCGAACAGGATCGAATGTTCGTGCCGCTTCACGAAGACCGCGTGCAGCGTCCAGTAGAAATCCTCGCGCGTGCCGATACCCGCCGTTTGCAAGGCTTCGAGCGCATCGAGCACCGCGCCCGGCCCGACTGGAATACCGGCAGCCCGCAGCGCGCGGGCGAAATAGAGAATGTTCTCGGCGAGGCGGCCTGCGCGCTGCTGCGGTTCAGTCATTTTTTCGTTATGAGCATAAGGCTCACTCCGCGGCTCTCAGCTCCGATTTCACTTCGTCGAGCAGCTCCTTGACCTTCGTGCCTTCGAGTCGCGCGATGTCGTCCTGATATTTGAGCAGCACGCCGAGCGTATCCGACACGGTCGCCGGATCGAGCGCGGCGACATCGAGTTCGGAGAGCGCGCCGGCCCAGTCGAGCGTTTCGGCGACGCCCGGAGCCTTGAACAAATCCTGTTTACGCAGCGCCTGCACGAAACCCACCACCTGCTCGGACAGCTTCTTGCCGACGCCGGGCACCTTGGCACGCACGATCGCAAGTTCACGCTCGGCGCTCGGATAGCCGACCCAGTGATAAAGGCAGCGGCGCTTGAGCGCGTCGTGCACTTCGCGGGTGCGGTTCGAAGTGATGACGACAACCGGCGGATGGGCCGCCTTCACCGTTCCCATTTCCGGAATTGTGATCTGAAAATCGGCCAGCACTTCGAGCAAGAAGGCCTCGAACGCCTCGTCGGTGCGATCGATTTCGTCGATCAGAAGTACCGGTGGGCCTGCGGCATCTGGTTCGAGCGCCTGCAAAAGCGGCCGCTTGATCAGAAAGCGCTCGGAGAAGACATCGTGTTCGAGCCGTTCGCGGTCATGCTCGCCTTCGGCTTCGGCGACGCGGATCGCGATCATTTGCGCGGCGTAGTTCCATTCATAAACCGCAGCCGCGACGTCAAGGCCCTCATAGCATTGCAGGCGGATCAGGTGGCGGCCGAGCGTGCCGGCCAGCACCTTGGCGATCTCGGTCTTGCCGACGCCGGCCTCGCCTTCGAGGAAAATCGGGCGGCCCATTTTCAGCGCAAGATATAGCACGGTGCCGAGCGAACGGTCGGCGAGATAATCGGCTTGCCCCAATAGGTCGACGGTGGCGTCAATGGAATCGGGCAGCGGACGCGGCGAAGGCTTGTTCATGGCTTCAATGTAATCAACGCCGGCGGCCTTGTCCCGCCCGCCGGCAAAATCCTTCGCACATGGCAAATCAGCTCAAGCGCAGAGTCTCCGGCTTAATCCTCCCCCTTTTCAGGGCGAAGGAATGCGCAAGCCGCGACTTGTAAACTGCAAGTCGCGCGCGCTCACGCGATTGGCTTGCCGATAGCGTCGGCGACCGCGCGCCGCGCCAGCACGCCGACGAGGTGCGCGCGGTATTCGGCGCTGCCGTGGATGTCGCTGTTCATGCCGTCGGCCGGGATGGTCATGCCTTCCAGCGATTTCGGCGAGAACCGCTTCTTGAGCGCCTCCTCGAACGACGGCACGCGGAAGACGCCGTTGGCGCCGGCGCCGGTCACCGCAACGCGGATATCGCTGCCGCGCTTGCTCACGAACACGCCGACGAGCGCAAAGCGCGATGCCTGGTTGCGGAATTTCTGATAGGCCGCCTTTTTCGGAATTGGAAAGCTCACCTTGGTGATGATTTCGGCGGGCTCCAGCGCGGTCGAGAACATGCCGGTGAAAAAGTCGTCGGCCTTGATGCGCCGCTTGTTGGTGATGATGGTGGCGCCGAGCCCGAGACAAGCGGCCGGATAGTCGGCATTGGGATCATTATTGGCGATCGAGCCGCCGATCGTGCCCATATGGCGGACCGCCGGATCGCCGATCATGCCGGCGAGCTGCGCCAGCACCGGGATCGCCTGCTGGACCACAGGCGACGTATGCACGTCGTTGTGGCGGGTCATTGCGCCGATGGTCAGCGACCGGCCGCTCTGCTCGATGCCCGTGAGGCCCTCGATCAGCGACATGTCGATGATTTGCGGCGGCCCGGCGAGGCGCAATTTCATCGTCGGCAAGAGCGTCTGGCCGCCGGCCAGCAATTTGGCGTCCTCATTCTTGGCAAGCAGGCCCGCGGCTTGGCGCACTGTCTGCGGACGATGAAAGGTAAAGGCGTACATCGAAGTCCTCCGTTTTCCTGCTCACCCCTCCCCTTTCCGGAGAGAGGCGAAATTGTTCCTCACGCCGCTTGCGGCATCCGGTTCAATTTCTGCAACGCCGCCCAAACCGCCTGCGCCGTTGCCGGCATTGCAATCTCTTCGCTCCCAATCGCATCCGTGATGGCGTTGATGACGGCCGCGGGAGCCGCGATCGCGCCGGCTTCGCCGCAGCCTTTGATGCCGAGCGGATTCGACGGGCACTTCGTCACGGTGGTGTCGACCGTAATGGACGGCAAATGGTCGGCGCGCGGCATGGCGTAATCCATGAACGAGCCGGTGATAAGCTGGGCGTCCTTGTCGTAGACCGCGCCCTCGCACAACGCCTGTCCGACGCCTTGCGCAATTCCGCCGTGGACCTGGCCTTCGACGATCATCGGGTTGATGACGATCCCGAAATCGTCGACGGCGGTCCAGGCCACTATCTCGGTCTTGCCGGTTTCGACGTCCACCTCGACCTCGCAGATGTGGCAGCCTGCGGGAAAGGTAAAATTCGTCGGGTCGTAAAACGCCCCTTCCTTGAGGCCGGGCTCCAATTCCTGGCCGGAAAACTTGTGCGCGATATAGGCGTTGAGCGTGATGTCGCCCCAAGCCGCCGATTTATCCGTACCGGCGACGCTGAATTTGCCGTCCTTGAATTCGATGTCGCCCTCCGCCGCTTCGAGCACGAAGGCGGCGACCTTTTTGGCCTTCGCCTCGATCTTGTCGAGCGCCTTGACAATCGCCGACATGCCCACCGCGCCTGAACGCGAACCATAAGTGCCCATGCCGAATTGCACCTTGTCGGTATCGCCGTGCACGATCGAGACGTTGTCGATCGGGATTCCCAAGCGCTCGGAGACGAGCTGCGCGAAGGTGGTCTCGTGGCCTTGGCCGTGGGTGTGCGAGCCGGTCAGGATTTCGACCGAGCCGGTCGGGTTGACGCGCACCTCGGCGGATTCCCATAGGCCGACGCCGGCGCCGAGCGATCCGACCGCTTGCGAGGGGGCGATCCCGCAGGCCTCGATATAGCTCGAAAAGCCGATGCCGCGGAGCTTGCCGCTACGGGCGGACTCGCGCTTGCGTTTGCCGAAGCCTTTGCAATCGGCAAGCTCCATAGCTTTCTTGAGCGACGCATTATAGTCGCCGACATCGTAGGTCATGATGACCGGCGTCTGATGCGGAAATTTCTTGACGAAGTTGTTGCGCCGCAACTCGGCCGGATCCTGGCCCATTTCGCGGGCGCCGACTTCGACCAGCCGCTCCACGACGAAGGTTGCTTCGGGCCGCCCGGCGCCGCGATAAGCGTCGACCGGCGCGGTATTGGTGTAGACCGCGTCGACCTCGCAGTAGATATGCGGAATCTCGTACTGGCCCGACAAAAGCGTGGCATAGAGATAGGTCGGCACCGACGAAGAGAACGTCGACATATAGGCGCCGAGATTGGCCACTGTCTTGGCGCGCAGCCCCAGAATCTTGCCGTCGCCGTCAAAGGCCATTTCGGCATGCGTGACATGATCGCGGCCGTGAGCGTCGGCGAGAAAAGCTTCCGAGCGATCGGCGACCCATTTCACCGGCCGGCCGACGCGCTTGGAGGCCCATAGCGCCACCACTTCTTCCGGATAGATGAAGATCTTTGAGCCGAAGCCGCCGCCCACATCGGGAGCAATCACGCGCAGCTTATGCTCCGGCGCCATGCCGACGAAGGCCGCGATGACGAGACGCGCGACATGAGGATTTTGCGTCGTATTCCACAGCGTGAAGGAGCCGGTGCCGGAATCATAGTCGCCGATCGCCGCGCGCGGCTCGATTGGATTCGGCACCAAGCGATTGTTGACGATGTCGAGCTTGGTCACGTGCTTGGCGGAGCGGAACGCTGCCTCCACGGACTTCGCATCGCCGAGATGCCATTGGTAGATGGTGTTGTTGCGCGCAATTTCGTGAATCTGAGGCGCCTCGGGTTTCTGGGCCGCCACGGGATCGGCCACGGCCGGGAGCACTTCGTAGTCGACAGCGATTTTTTCCGCGGCATCGCGCGCTTGCGCCAATGTTTCGGCGATCACCACGGCGAACGGATCGCCGACGTGGCAGACTTTGCCGCTAGCCAGCGCGGGATGCGGCGCCATTTTCATCGGCGAGCCGTCTTTGGAATGGATCATCCAGCCGCAGATGAGGTTGCCGATCTTGTCGCCAGCGAGGTCCGCACCGGTCAGAACGGCGAGCACGCCCGGCATGTTGGCGGCAGGCTTGATGTCGATCGATTTAATCGTCGCGTGTGCGTGCGGAGAACGGAGAAAGTACGCATAGACTTGGCCCGGCCGATTGATGTCATCGGTGTAGTGACCCGAGCCGGTGATGAAACGGTGGTCTTCCTTGCGGCGTACCGCAGCGCCAATCCCGGTTGCGCTCATTATCATCGCCCTCCCGAAAATTGCTGTTAGGTCGCGACCCTCCGCTTATTCCGCGGCTCTTGCGGCTGAGGCGCTGCCGCGCATCGCGCGCGCGCCTGCGGCGATTGCCTTGACGATGTTGTGATAGCCCGTGCAGCGGCAAATGTTGCCTTCGAGCTCCTCGCGAATGGTGCGATCGTCGAGGTCGTGGCCCTTGCGGCGCACCATGTCGACGGCGGTCATGATCATGCCCGGCGTGCAGTAGCCGCACTGCAAGCCGTGGTTCTCGCGAAAGGCTTCCTGCATCGGATGCAAGGGTCCGTCCGCCGCCGCCAGTCCTTCGATCGTGAGCACGTCGGCGCCCTCGAGCTGGAGCGCCAGTACGGTGCAAGACTTGATCGCCTTGCCGTTGACGTGCACCACGCAGGCGCCGCATTGCGACGTGTCGCAGCCGACATGCGTACCGGTCAGCCGCAAGTGTTCCCGAAGCAGCTGCACCAGCAGCGTACGCGGATCGATATTGGCGGTGATGGGCTTGCCGTTCACCGTCATGGAGACGGCTGCCGTATCGCCTGCCATGGGGTCCCTCCTCAAAATTGCGGTCAAAACGTCGTGATTTGTCAGCCGGCCGCGTTCGCCGGCTGGGTCCGGGCGCGAATTCTGGCCGTTTTTACCGATTTTCGTACGCTCGAACGCATGATCAATCTGAACCGCAGGCCAGCCAGCGGTCAAGTGAGTTCCCGCAGGCGCAGCCGCCACAACGAGTCCAACCCCGCTTTACGGACGTTTTTGGGGCGAACCGTTCGCGCCGGTTCAGACGGCCGCGGGATTGACGGTCTTTGCGAAGTTCTCGAAAAAATCGTCGGCGACTTTTTTGGCGGCGCCATTGACCAGCCGCTGTCCAAGTTGCGCAAGCTTGCCGCCGATTTGCGCGTCGACATTATAGGCCAAGAGCGTGCCGCCGTCTTTCGGCGTGAGCTTGACCGTGGCGCCGCCCTTGGCGAAGCCCGCCACGCCGCCGTCGCCCTGCCCCGAAATCTTATAGCCGTGCGGCGGATCGAGGTCGGACAGCGTAACCCTGCCTTTGAACTTGGCTTTGACGGGTCCGATCTTGACGGTCGCGACGGCCGCAAACTCGGTGTCCGACGTCTTGTCGAGTTGCTCACAGCCGGGAATGCATGCCTTCAGCACCGCGGGGTCGTTGAGCTTTTCCCAAACGGTTTGCGGCGGCACCGCAAGC
>DASPWC010000113.1:0-4559 GCA_035622055.1 Xanthobacteraceae bacterium
AACGTCTGAAGGGCGGGAACGACCACCAGAAGGATAATCGGCCCGATAAACATTCCGCCGACAACGACGGTCGCGAGCGGCCGCTGTACCTGACTGCCGATACCCGTTGAAACCGCCGCCGGCAACAATCCGATACAGGCCGATAACGCCGTCATCAGCATCGGCCGCATCCGCTGCGAGGCGGCATGGAACATGGCTTCGACCGTGCCCAAGCCGCTTGCCGTCACCTCGTTATAATATGTCATGATCAGGATGCCGTTCATCACCGACACGCCGAACAAGGATACGAATCCCACGGCCGCCGAAATACTGAAATTAAGTCCGGTGAGATAAAGCGCCAGGACTCCGCCGCCGGCGGCGAAAGGAATTCCCGCCAGCGCCATCAGACTGTCGCGCAACGAATTGAACAAGCCGTAGAGCAGGACGAGGATCAATAAAAGGCTGACGGGTACGATCACCTCAAGGCGCGCTTTGGCGTTCTCCAGGTCTTCGAACTCGCCAGCCCATACGAGCCGATAGCCGCTCGGCAAATTGACGTTTTGGGCGATGCGCTCCTGCGCTTCGGCGACTGCCCCACCGAGGTCGCGGTCGCGAACGCTGAACTTGACCGGAATGTAGCGTTCGCCCTCTTCGTGATAGATGTAAGACGCACCGGTATCGAGGCTGATATCGGCGAGCTGACGCAGCGGAATGTAGGCATTGACGCCGCTGGGCGTTGCGACCGCAACCTTTACGTTGCCGACAACGTCAAGATTGGCGCGATAATCGGGCGGCAACCGGACGACGACGCCGAATTGCCGATCGCCCTCCAATAGCGTTGTCGCCGAGGCGCCGCCCAGCGCGGCCTGGATGACGGTGTTCACGTCACCGGTATTGAGCCCGTAGCGCGCGGCCTTGTCCCGATCCACTTTAATATTGAGATTGGGCTGGCCGAGTACGTGGAAAATTCCGAGATCGGTGATGCCTCGCACCTGCTGCATCTGCTCCATCACCTGCGAAGCGATTCGCTCGATAGTGGACAAATCGCGACCGATAATTTTCACCGAATTGGCGCCCTTCACCCCCGAAAGCGCCTCCTCGATATTGTCCTGGATGTACTGAGAAAAATTGAAGTCGATGCCCGGCAGCTCGTCGGCGAACTCATGCTGCAATTGGTCGATCAGCATGTCCTTGGTGAAGCCGACCCGCCACTGATCGTACGGCTTGAGCGGAACGAACAATTCGACGTTGGAGAACGGCGATGCATCACTGCCGTTATCCGGCCGGCCGTGCTGCGAAACGACGGTTATAACCTCGGGATGACGGAGCAGAATTTCGCGCATTTTATGCGTGGCCGGTTCGCCGGCTTCAAGCCCGATCGTCGGCGGCATCGACGCGCGGATCCATAAATTGCCTTCTTCGAGCGCGGGCAGAAATTCGCTGCCGAGTCGCAACGCGAGCAAGCCGGTGGCGGCGAGAAAGATCGCGGCGAAAACGACCATCGCCCGGCGATTGGCGAGCGACCATTGTAAAACGGGGGTGTAAACTCTGCGCAACCACCGCACCACGATCGTCTCCGCCTCATCTACCCGCTCAGGCAGTAGGAAAGACGTTAGCACCGGCGTGATCGTGAATGTCGACAACAGCGCGCCGATCAGCGCAAGTCCGTATGTTCGCGCCATCGGACTGAAGATCTGCCCTTCGACCCCCTGCATGGTGAAGAGCGGAACGAAGGCCGCGACGGTGATCAGCGCGGAGAAAAAAATCGCCCTATCGACCTGTAGTGCGCTGACCAATATCACGCGCAGCCGGTCAGTCCAAGTTCCGGCGAGTGTCGGATCGGCCGGGCGCGTAGGATCAGGGCCGTAACGACCCGCCGCAAGCTGCTGCAAAAGCGTGTCGCGGTCGGCGGCGCTCGATTGAAAATTCCGGAATATGTTCTCGACCAGGATTACCGCCGAGTCGACGATAATGCCGAAATCGACCGCGCCGACCGACAAGAGATTTGCGTCTTGCCCGGTCAGCACCATGATAATGACGGCAAAAAACAGCGCGAAGGGAATGTTGGCGCCGACGATGATTGCGCTTCGCAAATTACCCAGGAAAATCCATTGAATCACGAACACCAAACCGCACCCGTAGATGAGGTTGTGAAGCACCGTTTGGGTCGTGACCGATATCAGCGTGGAGCGATCGTAATAGGGAACGAGCTTAACACCCGGCGGCAAGGATCCATCGGTGTTCAATTGCTGAATCTTTTGTTTGATCAGCGGAATAACATTGTTGGCATGATAGGTCCGGCCCATGACGACGATCGCCAGCGTGACGTCGTCGTCGTGATCGCGTCCCGCAATGCCGAGACGCGGCACATAGCCCACCGAAACCTTGGCGACGTCTTTGATCTGAATTGGAACGCCGTTGACCTGAGCCAGCACGACCTTCTCGATGTCGTTGACATGCCAGCCTTGGGTTAAGTCGTTGTCGCCGCCGGAATCGAACAGACCGATGCCGCGAATATTGACGGATTGCTGGCCGACCGTGATTTCACGGCCGCCGACATTGATATTGGCGTTGCCGAGCGCGGAGATGATCTGCGGGATCGTGATGTTATACGCGTCGAGTTTGTTGAGATCGACTTCCACGTCGTATTGCTTCGTGGTGCCGCCCCACGAGTTCACCGCCACCACGCCGGGGACCGTGTACAGCCGCCGCGCCACGATCCAATCCTGCACCGTGCGCAAGTTGGTCAAGCCGAAATGTGGCGGCCCGACAATCTGATAGCGATAGACTTCCCCGACCAGGCTTGACTGCTGAATCTGCGGTACTTGGCCGGCCGGCAGCGTCACATTCTGCTGCAGGCTCAATGCGGTCTGCGTGTAAGCAAAGAAATAGTTGACGCCATATTTGAATGTGACACGCACAAACGACAAGCCGTAAAACGAAGTTGAACGAATGTTGTCGACGCCCGGAGTGACGTAGAGACCGACTTCCATCGGTATTGTGTAGTACCGCTCCATTTCCTCCGCCGAGAGGCCGGCCGCCTGCGCCGTAATTTCAAGGATGACAGGCGCCGGATTTGGATAGGCTTCGATATTGAGCCTGGTAAATGCAAGAAGCCCGCCGCCAATGAAGACCAGAAGGCCCAGCAGCACGATCGCCCGGCGGGTCAGTCCGAATGCCAGAATGCTCTTTAGCACGGCTCACCTCGGTCTTGCCGGCACGCCGCTCATTGAGCGCTTGCTGTCGCGAGCATATTGCTGAGAAAGATCGCGCCATCGGTGGCAACGAGCTCGCCCGGACGCACACCCTGCAGGATTTGCCGATAACCGTCGCGCTGTTCGCCGATCTCGACCGTTCGCCGCGCGAAGCGACGGCGGTCGGCGGTGACCCAGATCGTCTGCGTGCCGTCGCCCTCTCGCACCACGCCGTTGAGTGGAACCGCGGGAGAGCGAACCGGCGCCCCGATGGCGATGATAAAGTTGGCGAACATTCCCGACCGCAACTCGTGCTTAGGATCCTTGATCTCGGAGCGGACCAGCACGCGGCGCGTGTTGGGGTCGACGCTGGAGCCGATAGTGGTGATCTTGCCGTCGAATACTTCGCCCGGAAATGCATTGATTTTGACTTGCACCTCCTGGCCGACCCGAAATGCCGGGCTGTCATCCTCGGCCACGTTCGCCAGCATCCACATCGTATTAATGTCAGCCACGGTATAGGGCGCCGGCGCGTTGCCCGGTTGCACAAACAGTCCTGGCGCGGCGTTGCGCGCCGTGACACGGCCGTCGATCGGGCTCCGCACGACAAGCGTGGGATCCGCCTTCCGGTCGGCGACGATTTGGTCGATCTCGGCATCAGTCTTGCCGAAGATTCGCACCGCGTCGCGCCCGGCGCGCTGATTGCCTTCCGCGGTCTGCTGATCGGATATGCCCTGATCCAAATCACGCTGCGACACCGCGCGCGACGTGTAGAGTTCCTTCAAGCGCGTCAAATTGCGTGTAGTCAATTCCATCACCCCCGCCGCCGCGATCAAGGTTGACTCGGCCGCCAAGAGATCGGGGCTGTCGATGGTGAACAGCGTTTGGCCCTTCTTCACATCATTCCCGACTTCCGCGAACAGCGCGATGATCCGCCCCTGGTAGGGTGTGAACACCTGCACCTCGAGATCTTCGTTGAAATTGATGCTACCGACCGCTTCCTTTTCGACTGGAAAGTCGCGCTCTGTGACCGGCTCGACCTTAACCGCAGTGAGCTGCGAATCCGACAGATCGACGGTGTCAGGCTGGCCAGTCGAGGCAGTCGGCACGTCGGTATCGGCGCTGTTTGTCCCGAGAGCCGGCCTGGCTTTTTCCGTGGAATGCCAACCCCAATAGACGACCCCGACGAGCGCAATTAGCGCAACGGCGACCACCGCACTCAGGCGACTATTTGTCGGGCGGAGAGCCATCGAAAAACCTGATCCGCGCTTCCGGCAGTTGCCGTATCACAGCGGTGAAATGGTCATCGGGCCGTAACTACGTCTACTGTGACTAATCACATTGGAGAGAGATTTATCGCATTAACGCCGCACGACTCATGACAGT
>DASPWC010000114.1:0-4267 GCA_035622055.1 Xanthobacteraceae bacterium
GGCGCATACGATCGGCGCCCTCGAAGGAAAGACCCATGAAATTCGCAAATATCGTGCGTCTTACCGTTCTGCTGCTGGCTGCCCACTTGACCGGCTGCGGCCAGAGTCAGCAGCCAAGCGCCGCCCAAGCTCCGGCCGTGACGGTGGCAAAGCCGGTGCAGCGCACGGTAGTCGACCAGGACGAATACGTCGGCCGTTTCGTCGCGGTTAGTGCGGTCGAGATGCGCTCGCGTCTGTCCGGATATCTTGCGGAAATCCATTTTACCGACGGGCAGATGGTGAAGCAGGGCGACCTTCTGTTCACCATCGACCGGCGCCCGTTCGAGATCGCGCTTGAGCAGATGCGGGCCAACCTCGCGCAAGCGCGCGCCAACCTCGCCTTCGCCAAATCCGACCTCGAACGCGGTCAAAGCTTGCTGCAAAACAAAACAATTACCGAACAGACCTACGACCAGCGTACTCAGGCCAAGAGCGTCGCTGAGGCCTCCGTCGCCGCGCAGGAGGCGATGGTGCACTCGGCCGAGCTTGATTTGGAACAATACAGCGAACTTCGCGCGCCGATCGACGGCAAGATCGGCGATCGCCGCGTCTCGGTCGGCAATCTCGTGACTGGCGGCACCGGCGGAAACACGACACTCCTTGCGACCATCGTGTCGGTTGATCCGATTCGCTTCGAGTTCACCTTCGACGAGGCTTCGTACCTGCGTTATCAGCGCTTCGCCAACAAGGCGGGTGGCGGTGTTGACGGCGGGGTCCCGGTGTCGCTCAAGCTGCTCGACGAGAAGGACTTCGTACACACCGGCAAAATCGACTTCGTCGATAACGTCATCAATCAATCGTCGGGGACCATTCGCGGCCGGGCCGTATTCGCGAACCCCAAGGGCATACTTACCCCCGGCATGTTTGGCCGTGTTCGCGTGCCGGGATCGCCGCCATACACGGCGTTGCTCATTCCCGACGATGCGATCGCCTCCGAGCAAGCCCGCAAATACGTGCTTGTGATCGACGACGCCGATGTGGTGCGGCAAAAGTACGTCACGCTAGGTCAGCTCGACGACGGATTGCGCGTCATCAGGGATGGCTTAACTGCATCAGATCGGGTCATCGTCAACGGCTTGATGCGCGTGCGGCCCGGCATCAAGGTCAATGCGCGCGAAGAGCAAAACCCTCCCGCGTCGCCGGCGACAGCCCCGAAACCCGGCGACGAAGCCAAAGCTGGATGAAGAAAGACCGGCTGAGGCAAGACCGGTAAATGACCGGCATCTGGAACCTGGATTAAATGCGCATCTCGCATTTCTTCATTGACCGGCCGATTTTTGCCGCCGTGGTGTCGATTGTTTTCGTCATTCTCGGCGGCGTGTCGTTTTCGCGCCTGCCCGTTGCCCAATATCCCGAGATCGCGCCGCCAATCATCAATGTGTCCGGCCAGTATCCCGGAGCCAGCGCCGAGGTCGTCGCCTCGACTGTGGTTACGCCGATCGAGGAACAGATCAACGGCGTTGAGAACATGCTCTATATGTCGTCGAATTCGACGGCCGACGGACGCTTCTCGATCCAAGTCACCTTCGATCTCGGCACCAATCTCGACATCGCTCAAGTCCAGGTTCAAAACCGCGTCGCCATCGCTCAGCCGCGGTTACCGGCCGATGTCCGCAACATTGGCGTGACCGTCACCAAGGCTTCGCCCGATCTTATGATGGTCGTGCACCTTTACTCGCCCGACAAGTCGCGCGACTCGCTATTCATATCCAACTACGCCACGCTGGAAGTCACCGATCCGCTCACGCGCGTCGATGGTGTCGGCTCGATCACCGTCTTCGGCAGCCGTGACTATTCGATGCGAATCTGGCTCGATCCGGATCGCTTGCAATCGCTGGGCTTGACCGCAAGCGACGTCACCGCTGCGCTGCAGGCGCAAAACATCCAGGTCGCCTCCGGCGTGCTCAACCAGCCTCCCGTCGCTCATCCCGGCGCTTTCCAGATCGCGGTGCAGACGCTCGGCCGCCTCGATAATCCCGACGAGTTCGGCTCTATCGTCGTGAAGCAGACGCCCGGCGCCGTGGTGCGGCTGCGCGACGTCGCCACGATCGAACTGGCCGCGCTCGACTATTCGTCCAATTCTTATCTCGATCACGATCCCGCGGTGGCGCTCGCTATTTTCCAGCGACCGGGCTCGAACGCGCTGGCCACCGCCAAGGGCGTCACCGATCTGATGAAGGTGTTGGCGAAGCGTTTCCCGTCCGGAGTGGAATATGCGATCGTCTACAACCCGACGCAGTTTATTCAGCAGTCCGTCGATGCGGTGATCGAGACGATCGGCGAGGCCATCGTGCTCGTGGTGCTCGTCGTGATCTTGTTCCTGCAAACCTGGCGCGCCGCGATCATTCCCCTGGTCGCGATACCGGTGTCGCTCGTGGGCAGTTTCTTTTTCATGGCCGCGTTCGGCTTCACGCTCAACAATCTCTCGCTGTTCGGCCTGGTCTTGGCGATCGGCATCGTGGTGGACGACGCCATTGTCGTGGTCGAGAACGTCGAGCGCAATATCGCCTCCGGGCTGGCGCCGCGTGAGGCAGCGCGCAAAAGCATGGACGAAGTCGGCTCGGCCTTGATCGCGATCGCTCTGGTGCTGTGTGCGGTGTTCGTGCCGTCGGTGTTTATCACCGGCATATCGGGTCAGTTCTATCGCCAGTTCGCGCTTACGATCGCGGGCGCGACGATCATTTCACTCGTCGTTTCGCTCACTCTGTCGCCCGCGATGTGTGCGCTCCTGCTCAAGACGCATGACGAAAGCCGCGGCGCGTCATGGTGGAGCCGACCGATTGATCGCTTTTTCGACTATTTCAATCGCGCGTTCGACAAGGTCGGATTCGCGATTTCCTGGCTCGCTTCGCAAACAGTGCGCCGCGCTGTCATGATGGTTGCGATCTATCTCGTCGTTATCGGACTCGGTTTGAGCGCGTTTCGCGCAACGCCGATCGGCTTTATTCCACAGGTGGACCGCGGCTATATCATCGTCGTGGTCCAATTACCTCCGGGAGCTTCATTGGCGCGCACCGATGCAGTGCAGCAACGCGCGCTTGACATTGCGTTCCAGGTTCCCGGTGTGGCGCATGCCGCGAACATCGTGGGCTTTTCGGGCGCGACCTTCACCAATGCCCCCAACGCCGGCGCTCTGTTTCTGGTGCTGGACGATTTCCAAAAGCGCGGTCGTGCTCCCGGGCAATCCGCGGCCGCTATTCAGCAACAGCTTTTCGCACGCCTGTCCACGATCGAGGATGCTTTCATCATTCCCGTACTGCCGCCGCCGGTCATCGGTATCGGAACCGCGGGCGGCTTTCGCATGATGGTTGAAGATCGCGCCGGCCAGGGCTCGGAAGCCCTGCGGGCGGCGACCGAATCGCTTGTGGCGCGCGCCGCGCAGACACCCGGCATCGCCGGAGCGTTCTCTTTGTTCGAGACGTCGACGCCGCAAATCTATCTCAATATCGATCGCACCAAGGCGCAGCTGCTCGGCGTCAACGTGCAGGATGTTTTCAACGCGCTGCAGATCTATATCGGTTCATCCTATGTCAACGATTTTAATTTGTTTGGCCGTACTTTCCGCGTCACCGCGCAGGCGCGCGACGAAGACAGGCAGCATATCAGCGACGTGCTTAAGATCAGGGTGCGCAATTCCAGCGGCGATACGGTTCCGCTCGGCTCATTCACCACCGTCGACAATATAGCGGGGCCGTATCGCGTGCCGCGGTACAATCTCTATCCGACGGCGGAAATCGACGGCGCCGCCGCGCCGGGCTATTCGCAAGGCCAGGCAATTGCGGTCATGGACAAGCTCGCCGCCCAGACGTTGCCGGAAGGCTTCGCTACGGAGTGGACGACGCTTGCATTTCAGCAGATCAGAGCCGGCAATACCGCGATGTTTGCCTTCGTGCTGGCGGTAGTTTTCGTTTTTCTGGTGCTGGCTGCGCAATACGAAAGCCTGACGCTACCGCTGGCGGTTATTATGATCGTACCGATGTGTCTCGTCGCCGCCATAACCGGAGTTATTCTGCGCGGCATGGACAACAACATCCTGACACAAGTCGGGTTCATCGTGCTGATCGGTCTCGCGGCCAAGAACGCAATTCTGATCGTCGAGTTCGCCCGCCAGCTCGAGGACCGCGGTCTCGACCGCTGGCAAGCCGCGACCGAAGCGACGCGGCTGCGGCTGCGCCCGATCCTCATGACATCTTTTGCTTTCATCCTCGGCGTGACCCCGCTCGTCTGG
>DASPWC010000115.1:0-2380 GCA_035622055.1 Xanthobacteraceae bacterium
TCGTCCACCAAGTTCAGCCGATTCTCGTAGTCGTGACAACGGCAGGTTTGTCCATCCAGCAAGCGACACGCGACATCGGTGTAAAAGGTTTCGGCGGCCCCCTCCTCTTCCTCAAGCTTATTGAGGCAGCACCGGCCACAGCCGTCGCAGAGGCTCTCCCATTCCGAATCGGTCATTTCCGCCAAAGACTTGCGGCGCCAAAATGGAATCTGCCCGGCATCGCCGGAATTGCTGGCCATTGTATTCTCCCCGCACGGCGAGCCTATGCCAAATTTATCCCAAATTTCCATTCACTCTGCAGCCCCCGCCGATCGGTCAATTAACCCCATGGCCGGAAACGGGCCATTTCGCTAGAAAGGCGGGTACACTTCGATGTCAGCCGTTTCCCGGAGCGCGCAGCCGTGACAGACATGTTTCCAAATCCCGGCCGAGATTGGCGCCCCAAGCTGAAGCGGCTGCTTCTCGATATCGACGCCCGGATCGACTCCGCGATATTCCAAAGCGGCAAATGGGCGCGCGAGGCCTATGAGCGGTTTACCGCGTTCATGGATCACGCCCACGTCGCCGGCTGGCGGCGCTGGCTGCTGGTCGAACCATTCTCGGAAATGGCGACGCTCGGCACCGGCGGACTTTTGCTTTTGCTTGCGCTCGGAATTCCGGCGTTTCGCCAGACCTCCGACGACGATTGGCTGAAGAAATCGGATCTGGCCGTAACCTTTCTCGACCGCTACGGCAATGAAGTCGGCAGCCGCGGCATCAAACATTCAGAATCTGTGCCGCTCGATGAGTTTCCGGACAATCTGATCAAGGCAGTTCTCGCGACCGAGGACCGCCGCTTCTACGAACATTTCGGCATCGACGGGCAGGGCATTTTTCGAGCCTTCGTCACCAACACGCAGGCCGGAGGCGTGGTGCAGGGCGGCTCTACGATCACCCAGCAATTGGCAAAAAATCTATTTCTCTCCAATGAGCGCACCTATGAACGCAAGATCAACGAAGCGTTTCTTGCTCTTTGGCTCGAAGCGCATCTGAGCAAAAATGAAATCCTCAAGCTTTACCTCGACCGCGCCTATCTCGGCGGCGGTGCGTTTGGCGTCGACGCGGCGGCGCGATATTATTTCGGCAAATCGGTGCGCGATCTGACGCTGGCCGAGGCTGCGATGATTGCCGGCCTGTTCAAGGCGCCGACCAAGTTCTCCCCGCTCGCCAATCTGCCGGCGGCGCGCGCGCGCGCCAATGTCGTGCTCGATAACCTTGTCGAAAACGGCTTCATGAGCGAGGGCCAAGTCTACGGCGCGCGGCGCAATCCGGCCACGCCGATCGACCGCGCCGCCGAGGATGCGCCGAATTACTATCTCGACTGGGCCTTCGACGAGATGCGCCGCCTCGTCGATACTTTGCCGAAATCCGTCACCTCCCGCTCCTTCGTCGTGCGCACGGCGCTGGATACCAATCTTCAGCATTACGCCGAGCATGAAGCCGAGTCGGAATTGCGCCAATACGGCCGCGACTATGGTGCGAGCCAAGTCGCCGTCGTGATTGGCGATCTCGATGGCGGCGTGCGGGCCATGATCGGGGGGCGCGATTACGGTGCGAGCCAATTCAACCGCGCGACAGACGCGCTGCGCCAGCCCGGCTCCTCCTTCAAGCCCTATGTCTACACGACGGCCTTGGCGAATGGCTTCAAGCCGACCTCGGTTGTCGTCGACTCACCGGTCTGTATCGGCAATTGGTGTCCGCACAATTATTCGGGCGGATATTCGGGCTCCGTCACCTTGCTCGAGGCCATTACGCATTCGATCAACGTCATTCCGGTCAAATTGTCTATCATGCTTGGCAACGGCAATCCCAAGATTGGCCGGGCGATGATCGTGCAGACCGCGCGCAATTTTGGCATTCACGCTCCGCTGCCGGATACGCCCTCGCTGCCGATCGGCGCCGACGAGGTTTACGTCTTCGAGCACGCGATTGCCTATGCCACCTTCCCCAATCTCGGCCGCGCCGTGGTGCCGCATGCCGCGCTCGAAGTGCGCACCGATTCGGGTCAGCTGGTCTGGCGCTTCGATCGCGACGGTCCTAAACCGAAACAAGTGATCAGCCCGGAAGTCGCGATGGACATGATCAAGATGATGAACTCCGTGGTCGAAAACGGCACTGGCCGCCGCGCCGAGCTCGACGGCGTTCCAACATGCGGCAAGACCGGCACCACCAACGATTGGCGCGATGGCTGGTTCGTCGGCTATACCGGAAACTTCGTCGGGGCAGTGTGGATGGGCAACGACGATTATTCGCCGACCAAGCGGATGACCGGCGGCACGCTGCCGGCGGCGACATGGCACAACATCATGTCCTACGCGCACCAGGGCGTCGAATTGCGTCC
>DASPWC010000116.1:0-2442 GCA_035622055.1 Xanthobacteraceae bacterium
CGCACCAAGCCGAGATGCCGGCCATGCGCATGTGTCATCAGTTCGAGAATGGCGCTGGTCTCGCCATGCCGTTTGGCTCCGAGAACGACGCCTTCATCCGTCCATTCCATGGAATGATCGTTACTCCTTGGGAAATTCGAGTCCCATCGCGATGAAGCGCTGCGGGTCGTCGTCCCACCCTTCCCGCACTTTCACGTGAAGGAAAAGATGCACCGGCTGTTCGATCGCCACGGCGATCTCGCCGCGCGCCGCCGCGCCGATCGCCTTTATGGTCTGTCCACCCTTGCCGAGCACGATTTTGCGCTGGCTTTCGCGCTCCACATAGACGGTTTGCTCGATGCGCACCGAGCCGTCGTTGAGATCTTTCCAGGCGTCGGTCTCGACCGTGGACTGATACGGAAGCTCCTGGTGCAGTCGCAAGTAAAGCTTTTCCCTTGTGATCTCGGCCGCGAGCTGGCGCAACGGCGCATCGGAAATCTGGTCCTGTGGATACAGCCACGGCCCGGCCGGAACGTGCGCGGCAAACGATGCCTTCAAATCGGCGACGCCATCGCCGGAGAGCGCCGAGACCATGAATGTAGCCGCAAACTCGGCGTGTTCGTTGGCCCTTTTAGTCAGCGCGAGCAATTCCGGCTTGTCGGTCAAGTCGACCTTGTTGAGGACAAGCACTTTCGCCGGGCGAACGTCCTTGAGCGCGTGCAGGATTTTATTGTCGTCGTCCGTGATGCCCTTGCGCGAGTCGATCAAGAGCGCAACGACGTCGGCATCCTGCGTGCTGCTCCAGGCGGAGCCGACCATGGCACGATCGAGCCGACGCCTGGGCGGGAATATTCCCGGTGTGTCCACGAAGATGAGTTGCGTGTCGCCGTCGGTGGCAATGCCGCGGATGGTGGTACGGGTCGTTTGCACTTTCGGCGTAACAATCGAGACCTTCGAGCCGACCAGGGCATTGATCAGGGTGGATTTGCCGACATTTGGGGCCCCGATCAAAACCACAAACCCGCAGCGCGGGCTGCCCTGCCCCTGATCAACCATTGCGGCGCGCCGGCTCGACGCCTTCGCGGGCGAGCATGGCGGCGGCAGCCGCTTGTTCGGCGGCGCGCTTGGAGCGTCCTTGCCCCTCGGCGGGCGCCAGCGCCGGAAGCTGCACCGCGACGCGGAATTCGGGATTGTGGTCGGGCCCCGAGCGCGCCACCTCGCGATAGGCGGGAGTCGGAAGGCCGCGCGCCTGCGCCCATTCCTGCAGTATCGTCTTGGGATCGCGCAGCGGTTGCGCGGTCGCCCGCAAGCGCGCCTGCCATAACCGATCGACGAGTTCTTCGGCGGCCTTGTAGCCGCCGTCAAGATAGACCGCCCCAATCAAGGCCTCGCAGACATCAGCGAGGATGGCGGGTCTCGTCCGCGCCCCGGCATTATGCTCCGAGGATCCGACCCGGATGGCTGCGCCAAGATCGATGTTGCGGGCAACATCGGCGCACGTCTCCTTGCGCACAAGATCGGCGAGCCGGCGCGAAAGCTCGCCTTCATCGGCTTTCGGAAATGCTCGGTAAAGCATGTCTGAAATGATGAGACCGAGTACATGGTCGCCGAGAAATTCCAGCCGCTGATAGCTGCCGGCGCGGTTACGCGCGCCCTTCAGGGCCGAAATATGCGTGAGCGCTATTTCCAGCATCGCGGCGTTGGCGAACCGATAGCCGATGCGGTCCTCCAGATCGGTGGCGGATCGCTTGCGGCGGCGCGACTGCTTGCGGCCGTCGGACGCGCCGGCAGGCGCAGCGGACTGGTCGGCAACGATTTCGCGGGCTGAGGCTGGTTTTCGAATCCGGCGGCTGCTCATCGCACCAGGGTGAACAGGCGGTCCCATCGTACCGCCCAGGGCCAGCGCCACACCTCCCAAGCATGGGTGTCGTCGCGGATCGAAAAGAAGATGATTTGCGCTCTGCCTATCAGATTTTCGGCAGGTACATAGCCGACCTGACTTAGCACGCGACTGTCGGTGGAATTGTCGCGATTATCACCCATCATGAAAAATTCGCCTGGGGGCACGGTGTAGACCGGCGTGTTGTCATAGAAACCGTTGTCGGTGAGATCGAGCGTGTTGTAGCTGACCCCATTCGGCAGCGTCTCGCGATATTGCTTGACCCGCTGAACCACGCCGTCGTCGTCGGTGATGAAATCTTCGACGCGCTGGCGCGGTACGGCCACTCCGTTGATGTTGAGCACGCCGTCGATCATCTGAATGCGATCGCCAGGAAGGCCGATTACGCGCTTGATGTAATCGATCGAGTCGTCTTTGGGCAACCGGAACACCACGACATCGCCGCGTTTCGGCTCGGAAGAAAGGATACGTCCGGAGAAGATCGGCGGAGAGAACGGAAACGAATAATGCGTGTAGCCGTACGAGAATTTGGAAACGAACAGATAGTCGCCGACCAACAGCGT
>DASPWC010000117.1:0-2695 GCA_035622055.1 Xanthobacteraceae bacterium
CGGATGGCCGCATCTTCTTGCGTCGGACGCGCCGAACCTTCTCATCTCATCCTATCCGCTGGTCATGGTGCCTACCTTCGCCGTTCCGCTGGCCCTGATGCTCCATGGCTTAGTTCTGTTGCGGCTACGCCGAGGCGCCGCCGCGAGCGGCCGGCTGGCCGCGGCCTGAAGGCTCTCGCTTCATCAACGCCAGGCGAGAGCGGCCAGGTTGCCGCCCTCGCCTAGCGCTC
Organism: Xanthobacteraceae bacterium; assembly: GCA_035622055.1. GTDB lineage: Bacteria > Pseudomonadota > Alphaproteobacteria > Rhizobiales > Xanthobacteraceae > BOG-931. The sequence goes on from DASPWC010000117.1 coordinate 231, forward strand.
GACTTGTTGGCGGCTGGGTGCCAGCATCACTCGGAACAGACCACGATCAATGGGACCGGTCACGAGGCGGGTTAACGGGCAAGATTCACGCGGTTGTCGATACCAACGTCGCCCTCTCTAAGCACATAATCGAATTCGACGCTCTCATTTGCCACCGAAGCATATTCGCCAAAAACGCCGGCGCGTACCGTAATCGGTGCGCCATACGCTTGTCATGCTCGTGGCGTTCGGGCTATGGGGCGCAGTGTCGGTGGTAATCGCGATTTATCCCTCAAACATGGGGAGTTTTTCAGCGTCGAAGGAGATAAGCGATGAGGCAGCTAATATTCGCGTTGATGTTGCTTGGCACCGCAGCGACAGTAGCGAGCCAAGACGCAATTCCGGATCTGAAGGGTACTTGGTCGGGAAAAGGAAAGGCAGTCGTCTTTGGCAACAATGCAAATCATCCCGGATCCCAAACAGTCGCCGATCCGCCGCGCGTGCGCAAAATCGAAGCGACCTATGTCGTTGAAGGCCAAGACGGCCGAGTCGCTTGGGGTCGCTCTTCATCCGTGGTGGCCAACACTCAGGAGCCGTTCGCATGGGCGATAGCAAGCGACAACAAGACGATTCTTGGCGCCGATATGGATGGCTATTTTAACATCACGCTCCTTTCGTCCGATCGCATTGAGAAGTGCTATACTTAAAATGGCACAAGCCCGGATCGATTGTCGCCGCTTGCTATGAAATGGATCGGGTAAAGCGTTGATCGCCGATGAGAATGGCAAGCGGCAGCAAGGTAATCTGCGGCCCGGCGTCCATTGTGGCGCGCGCCCGAAGACCTTCAGCACCTTGACTTGGTGGCGCTCCCGGTATCGGACTCGCGCTAGGCGGCGGATTTGCCCGCAGCTTGCCCAACATCGGGATTATGGAAATATTGGATGAGGCCGGTACCGTCTCAGATGCGTTGCCTGATCATAGACAACTACGATTCGTTTACCTGGAACCTCGCGGACTATGTGGCCCGGGTGTTCGGTACCGAGCCGCTGGTCGTGCGCAACGATCAGTACACCTGGCGCGAAATTATTTCCCTGGAATCTTTCGGGTGCGTCCTCATTTCTCCCGGCCCGGGGACGGTGACCAACCCAAATGACGTCCATGTTTCGAAAGACGCGCTCGAGCAGAACGAAATCCCGGTACTGGGTGTCTGCCTCGGCCACCAGGGACTTGCGTATTTGTACGGTGGCGAGATCGAGCACGCCCCGGTTCCCGTTCATGGTAGAATTTCAACCATTCATCATGACGGCAGCCGATTGTTTGAGGGACTTCCGCCGAGCTTCGATGCCGTGAGGTATCACTCACTCGTCGTATGCACGCAGTCGCTTCCCGAGCAACTCATAGTCACCGCGCGAACCGAGTGCGGCCTGATCATGGGGCTGCGGCATGTCAGCCGCCCCAAGTGGAGCGTCCAGTTTCATCCCGAATCAATCCTGTCTTCACACGGCATGCGGATCATCTCCAATTTTCGCGACGAGGCCTATCGGCATGCCGGGAAGGAGGTTCCCTCCGGCCATCTTCGATCGACGGCTATTGACCGAGTCGCTGCGGCGGGTCCTGCCGCGGGAACCCCCACCGGGCGGCCCGCAGCGAATACCGTCGAACTCCAGATATTCACTGAGCGATTGGCGGCCTCCAATCTCGATACCGAAAGCGTCTTCCTCAGTCTTTATACCGAGCGGGACAACTGCTTTTGGCTAGATAGTCAATCCCCAGGACAAGACACTGCACGCTTCTCCTTCATGGGCTGCGCCGCCGAGGGATGCGTGCTGACTTACGACGCGTCGGACGCCGCGTCGGACGTGGCCGCCGCGAGCTACCTCGCGGCGCTGGAGGCGCGGCTCGAAGCAACCGTCGCGCGCTGCACCCATGATCCGCCGTTTGAATTTCGTGGCGGCTATGTCGGCTATATGAGCTACGAGATGAAGGCCGCGTTCGGAGCGGCCACGACTCACAAAAGCGGCATTCCCGATGCTGCATGGCTGCGCATCGACCGGTTTCTGGCCTTTGACCACCAGGCGGGAGACGTGTGGCTGGTTGCCATCGCAAAAACCGAGGAGAGCCGAAGCGCGCTCGACTGGATCGAAAAGACATCCAGGACTCTGAAGTCAGTGCGTCACCTCGCCCGCGCGCCGCGGGCGCTCGGTATGAAAGCTATCTCCGTAGCGATGGACTTCGGGCACGCGGAATACGCGGACGCCATCCGCAGCTGCAAGAAAAAGATCGTCGATGGGGAGTCATATGAAATCTGCTTGACGAATAGTTTTTCCATGGAAGTCAAGCTGGACCCGGTGGACCTTTATAGAGTGATGAGGAAAGGCAATCCCGCTCCGTTCGGCGCCTTCATCAGGGTCGGAAAGCACTCGATTCTCAGTACCTCGCCGGAACGCTTCCTGAAAGTGGACGGGCGTGGGACGGTGCAGACGAAG
>DASPWC010000118.1:0-7955 GCA_035622055.1 Xanthobacteraceae bacterium
ATAGAGCGTATAGAACGACGAGGCGAATTCGATCAGCCTGCGGCAATCATAGATCAGCATATTGGTATTGCTGTTCTGGCGCACTTCGCCATTGACTTCGAGCGTCAGCGGCAACCTGTCGGGGTCCGGTATCTCGTCCGCAGTCACCATCCAAGGGCCGGCCACGGCGTAGCCGTCGACGGATTTGCGAAAGCTTCTGTCCTCGCGCCCGCGCACCGTCAGGTCGAGCCCGAGACAGTAGCAGGCGACATGGTCGAGCGCGCTGGACCGGGGAATGTCGCTGCCCGCCTTACCGATCACCATCACGAGTTCGACTTCGTGATCGTTGCGGCGGTCCGGAAACCGAACTGGAATCCCGTCGGAGGGACCGACCAGAGACGAATTGGCTTTCAGAAACATTCCCGCTTCGCCGATCTTGGCAGACTGCACAGTAACGACCTGCGAGCCCGGTTGCGCTGCGGCGGCGGTCATTTCGGCGATATGGGCTTGATAGTTGGTCGGCGCGCAAGAAAGCTTGGTCGGCCGCGCCACGGGAGCGAGCAACCGCACTTGCGCGATCGGTCTGCCAGGCGCCTTGTCCGCCAGGCGCTCGAGCCGCTCACGCCATTGCGGCAACGCCGTGACAACGGCATCGCCCTTCATGGCATAGGGCGAGGAATTGCGAATCTCCGTTTGCGCTTGCGTGACATCGTGCACGACATCGCTGCGGACCACGCCGAGCCGGTCGTCGTCGTAGCGACAAAGCTTCATGATGCGATCCTCACTCGAGCGCGTTGCGGCATTTTCTACCGGTGGCCCGAGGCCGGCAAGTGCACCGATACAGACTGCGGCGCGAGAAATCAGCGCGCTTCACGACGCGAAAATCCGAATGTGACGGTGGTGACGCAAAGCAAGCCGACGGCGGCCGACAAGAGAAAAACCTCGCGCGGCTCGCCTCTATCCATCAACATGCCATACATGATCGGCGCGATGCTCGCGCCGATGTTGAAGCCGGTGCTGACAAATCCGAACACTTTTCCAAAGGCTCCAGGCGGGGTGACCGCGCGCACCAGCATGTCACGCGAGGGGTAAGTCGCGCCGACGCAAAAGCCGCTCAACCCCATCAGAACGATGAGTACCGCAGATGGAAAATCGACCAAACCCACTGCCGCCGTCACCAAGCCGCCGATCGTTAACCCGGATGCGGCTGCGAGGGCGTGACGGCGGGTGCGACTGGCAAGCATGCCGCCGGCCAGCACGCCGAGCGCGTTCATAGCAAGAAGGCTCGTCAGCGCTACATTGGCGATCGCAGGCGGTGTCGCGTGCAGTGCACCAAGCGCGACCACGAGGTAGGTGTTCAGCCCGCTCCCCATGATCGAAGTCAATACGAAAAATCCGAGATTAAGCAGAATCGCGGGCGTCATCAGAAGCCGCCAGCCGGCGAATGCGCTCTGCGCGGCTCCATCTTTTGCGGCTTTCCCAGCGTGTGGGATGTCGGAAACCGGCTCCGGCTGCACGATCAAGATGGCCAGAACGATAAAACCGAGAATCGCGGCGCCCACATAAGCGCCGCGCCAGCCGAGCATGCTCTGCATGTAGAGAAGCGTGACGGGCGCGATTGCCGAGCCGACCATGCCGGCGAACGTGTGAAATGAAAAGACTTGGCCGAGCCGCTCCGACGGCGTGTGATGCGAGAGGAGCGAATAGTTCGCGGGGTGATAGGCCGTGTTACCAAGCCCCGCGACGCCGTACATCGCGATGAAGACCCAATAAGAATCGATCAGCCCGGCGATCGCATAGGCCACGCTGCTCAGTGCAAGTCCGGCAATAAGAACCACGCGGGCGCCAATTCTATCGACCACGAAACCGACGGGCGTCTGCAATACCCCGGAAACGACGTTGAAAACGGTGAGCGCGAGCGCAAGCTCGGTATAGCTGACATTGAAATCGTCGCGAATGAACGCCAGTAACGGCGCCAGCATGAGCATGTAATAATGGCTCATCATGTGCGCCGCGCAGACGGCGGCAATCAGCCGAGATTCGGCTGGCCGTATCTCCCGGACTGAAATTGATTGCGTCATTGCGGGCGGGAAGCCCTCGCGGTTTGCAGCGCCTGCCAGATGCGAAATGGCGTTAGTGGCATGTCGACGTGACGGATGCCGTGCTCGGCGAGCGCGTCGATCACCGCGTTCACCATGCAGGGCAGGCCCCCGGCGCAACCCGCCTCGCCGCAACCTTTGACGCCGAGCGGATTGGTCTTGGTCGGCACCGGGTGATCGGCAAGCGCGAACGAAGGAACATCCGTGGCGCGCGGCATCGCATAGTCCATGAATGAACCCGTCAGCAATTGGCCGTCATCGTCATAGACCACGCGTTCCATCAAAGCCTGGCCGATGCCCTGTACGACACCGCCGTGCATCTGGCCTTCGACAATCATCGGGTTGACGAGCGTGCCGAAGTCGTTGACGCAGGAATAGCGGACAAGCTCGACGGAGCCGGTCTGCGGATCGACCTCGACTTCGGCGACGTGGCAGCCGTTGGGATAGGTCGAGGCGCCCGGTCCATCGCTGATGTGAACTACGTCAAGCGATTGCGGAGCTTCGGCGGGCGGCTTGAGACCGCCGTGAAGCTTTTGGGCCAGCTCCACGACCGAGATGGCGTGATCCGTTCCGACGATCACGAACTGTCCGCGCTCAAATGCAATATCAGACGGGGCGGCTTCCAGCACATAGGCGGCGAGCCGTTTGCCCTTTTCAATGACTTTGGCTGCGCTCTCAATGATTGCAGTGCCGCTATGCATGATCGACTTCGACCCGCCGGAGCCGCCGCCCATCACGAGCCTGTCGCTGTCTCCCTGCAACAGAACGATCTTTTCGAACGGTATTCCGAGTTGCGTGCCGAGCACCTGGGCGAATGGCGTGGCGTGGCCCATGCCGAAATCGAGCGTGCCGGTGGTGAGCGTGACCGTGCCGTCGGCATTGAAAGCAATGCCCGCGGATTCCTTGGCCGGCGCGGCGGTCACTTCAAGATAATTGCTCACGCCCAGTCCACGCAGCTTGCCGCGCTTGCGGCTTTCGCGTTTACGCCGTGAAAAACCCTTCACGTCGGCAAGTTCGAGCGCGCGCTTCGTCAAGGCGATGAAATCGCCGCAATCGTAAGTGGACGCGGAAGCCGTCTTGACCGGAAACTCCTGCGTACGAATTTGATTTCGCCGGCGCAGGGCGACGCGATCGACGCCCATCTCCGCCGCGGCGACGTCGATCAATCGCTCCATATAGTAGTTGCCCTCGGGGCGGCCGGCGCCGCGATAGGCGGTGACCTGTGTGGTGTTGGTGAACACGCACTTAGTGGAGACTTCCATCACCGGCGTGCGGTACATGCCCTGCATATTCTTCACGGCATTGAGCGTACCGAACAGCGGTCCGAACGGCGCGAGGTAAGCGCCCATATTGGCGAAATTCGTCAGCCGCACGGCGAGAAAATTTCCCTGCGCGTCGAGCGCCAGTTCCGCCGTTACGTCATTGGCGCGGCCGTGGCCGTCGGAAAGAAAGCTAACCGACCGTTCGTCGGTCCATTTCACCGGCCGGCCGAGTGCGCGCGAGGCGTGCAGAAGACAGATATATTCCGAAAAAACGGCTGCCTTCATGCCAAAGGAGCCGCCGACTTGGCCGGTCAGGATATGCACATCTTTTGCATCGACGCCGAGCGCTTCGGCGACATGGGCGCGCATGCCGGACACGCCTTGTGACGGCACGCGCAGCGTGTAGCGGTTGTCCTCGTAAGATGCCAGCGCCGCGCGCGGCTCAATGCAGTTGACCGCGAGGCGACTGTTAACGAGATTGAGCCGCGTCACATGAGCGGCGTGCGCAAAGGCGGCCTTTACCGCTTCGGTATCGCCATAGTGATAATCGAGTGCGACGTTGCCAGGCACGTCCCGATAAAGGACGGGCGCGCCGTCTTGCGCGGCTCGCTCCGCGGACACGACGGCTGGAAGCGGTTCGATATCGAGCGTGACCGCTTCGGCTGCGTCTTTCGCCTGCGCAAGCGTTTCGGCGACGACAAACGCCACCGGATCGCCCACATAACGGACGCGATCCGTCGCAAGGATGTCGCGCCGCGGTTTTTTCAACGGCGAACCGTCGCGATTGTTCAGCGCGACAATGCATTTGAGCGGGCCGTAAGCTTTCAGATCGGCTCCCGTATAGACGGCAAGCACGCCCGGCATTTTCACGGCCGCCGCGGTGTCGATCGAACGGATGATCCCATGCGCGTTGCGGCTGCGAACCATGACGCCGTTGGCTTGGCCGGGAAGGCTGGCGTCGTCCGTATAATGCCCGAGACCGCGCAGCAGGATCGGGTCTTCCCGGCGCGGCACCGACTGTCCCACGGCAAATTTCTCGATCGCCAACCGATCGGCCGCTGAGTTGTCCATGCGAGCATTGGCGGTTTGGCGGAAATTCATAATGGTACAATCCGCATGACGGTCCCAATCCGGAGGGGCTTTGAGCAGGTTCAAATTGTGGAACTTGGATGAAGAACGTGGATAAACAACTTGCCTGACCCCGGCAACTGGTCGTCCAACATGGCTCATAGGCGCGCCAGGCACAGTATTGCCCTGCCGTGCGCCCCTGTTACATTTTCCGCGATTTGGAACAATGGACCGCAGCCGTTGAGCCCCCGCGTCAATGAAGGGTTCCGGCCCGGGAGGTAGGCGTTTATGAACGAGGGGCCCTGGCTGCGGAGCGGCTTCGACCCGGGGGCGAAGCGCCGGTCTCGCCGTGGCCGAAGGACGCCGTTCGGCCTTCGCCGCGGTGCCCGCGATCAAGAGCGCGGACCGATCCGGGATCGCGCGGTGGCGACCTACGCGGCACTCGATCTCGGGACCAACAATTGCCGGCTCTTGGTGGCGCGCCCGACAGCCGACGGCTTTCGCGTGGTGGACGCCTTTTCCCGCATCATTCGGCTCGGCGAAGGCGTGGCCGGTTCGGGCCGCATCAGCGAAGCGGCGATCGCGCGCGCGGTCGATGCGCTGCTCGTCTGTCGCGAAAAAATGCGCGACCGCGGTGTTGCGCGCGCCCGGCTCATCGCCACGGAGGCGTGTCGCGCGGCCGAGAATGGCGAGGAGTTTCGCGCTCGCGTCGCCAGAGAAGCCGGACTCGAACTTGAGATCATCGATTCGGCGACGGAAGCAAGACTCGCGGCAACCGGTTGCACCGAGCTTTTCGACCCGACGGCAAACGGCATCATTCTGTTCGACATCGGCGGCGGATCGTCGGAATTGGTGCGGCTCAACCGCTCGCGCCCCGGCCGTGGCGGCCCTCCGACGCCGGATATTGTCGGCTGGGTATCGCTGCCCGTCGGCGTCGTGACGCTCGCCGAGCGATATGGTGGCAAGACGGTGTCGCGTCAAATCTATGACGCCATGGTGAATGAGGTCGCGACTTTCGTCGACGGTTTCGCCGCCGATCACCGTTGCGACCTCGGGAGCTTTCAAATGCTCGGTACGTCGGGCACGGTAACAACGATCGCCGGCGTTTATTTGCGCCTGCCGCGCTACGACCGGCGGCGCGTCGATGGCTGCTGGCTCTCCGACGGCGAGATTTCGCGCGTGGTCGCCGAACTGATAGCAATGAGCTTCGACGAACGCGCGGCCAATCCCTGCATCGGCGCGGAGCGCGCCGATCTCGTGCTCGCCGGTTGCGCCATCTTAGACGCCATCCGCCGTGCCTTTCCGTGCCAGCGGCTGCGGGTCGCGGATCGCGGTCTGCGCGAGGGGATGCTGGTCGAGATGATGCGCGAGGATGGCGTCTGGGGAGAAGCTTGAGCGACCATGGCGCGGCTAAAGGATGAGAAACGCCGCACGCCGTCGTCACGCGCGTGGCTCGAACGCCAAATCAGCGATCCGTATGTCGCGCGCGCCAAGCGCGAGGGCTTTCGCTCGCGGGCGGCGTTCAAGCTCGCCGAAATCGACGACCGCTATAAAGTGTTCAAACCGGGTGCGCAGGTCGTCGATCTCGGCGCGGCGCCCGGAGGCTGGAGCGAGATTTCCGCGCGCCGCGTCGGCGCCAAGGGTCGCGTCATCGCGCTTGATCTTCTCGACATGAAGCCGATCGCGGGTGTCGAATTTCTGCGGCTCGACTTTCTCGATCCGACCGCGCCGGAGCGTCTCAAGGCCATGCTCGCCGGGAGTACGACGGCGAGAGCGGATGTTGTGATGTCCGATATGGCGGCGAACGCAACCGGCCATCGCCAGACCGACCACTTGCGAATCGTGGCGCTCGCCGAAGCTGCGGCCGCGTTCGCGCGCGAAGTGCTCGCCCCTGGCGGCAAGTTTCTCTGCAAGGTGCTCCAAGGTGGCGCCGAAACTGCGCTTCTTGCCGAGCTCAAGCGTGATTTTGCAAGCGTCAAACACGTCAAACCGCCGGCCAGCCGCAGCGACTCGGCCGAGCTTTATCTCCTGGCGAAGGGATTTCGCGGTTAGGCCATCATCTGGAGTCCTGCCCCAGAAGCGATGCAGCCCTAGCGCGCGGCGGCTTCGGCGATCTCCTTCGCTTCCCCCGCCTTCCGCCCCGAAAGCTCCGCACCGGCGTCGAGCGGCAGGCGCGCGAAGATGAAGGCCGCGCTCGCCGACAACAGGCCGACGAAAAGAAAAGCCGGCGGGAAATCATCGATGCCCATCGTCGGCGACTGCCTCAGCCGCAGTGTGAGTTCGACGACAAACGCGCCGACCGCGACGCCGGTGGACATCGAAAGTTGCTGCGCGGCGGAAACCATCGCGGTGGCGCGGCTCATTTTCGCCGGCTCGATTTCGGCATAAGCGATGGTGTTGATGCTGGTGAACTGTAGAGAGCGGAAGAAACCGCCCGACAGCAGGATCGCGATCATGGCCGCGAACGTCATGCCGTGCACGAAGGTGGCGCAGGCCGCCAGGAAGGCGCTGCTGATAAGAGCATTGTAGAGAAGCACATTGCGATAGCCGAAGTGGCGCAGCACGCGCGCGACGGCGGCCTTCATGAACAGGGCGCCGAGCGCCGCAGTGAAGGTGATGAGGCCGGACTGAAACGGCGTCAGATTAAAGCCGATTTGGAGCAACAGCGGCAGCAGGAAGGGCAGGGCGCCGATGCCGAGCCGGAACAAAAAGCCGCCGAAAATACTGGCGCGGAATGTCGGCAGCCGCAGGAGATTGAGATCGAGGATCGGCGCCGGAGTGCTCTTGGCGTGGATCACATAAGCAACCGCTGCAACCGCTCCGGCGCAAATGAGCGACGCGACGAGCTTCCTGGGCAAGAATTCAAGTCCCAGAACGGAGAGGCCGAAAGCAAGGCCGGCAACGGCAACGCCGGAGAGAATGAATCCGATCCAATCGAACGGATCCGGCTGCTCGGCATGGATATTGGGGATGAAACGCGAAGCCATCGCGATGCCGACAAGCCCGATCGGCACGTTAATCAAGAATATCCAATGCCAGGAAGCGTAGGTCGTGATGAAGCCGCCAAGCGGCGGTCCGCAAACAGGTCCGACCAGCGCCGGCACGGTGACGAGCGACATGGCATTGATGAGGAGCCCCTTGTCGATGCTGCGAACCATGATGAGCCGCCCGACAGGCGTCATCATGGCGCCGCCCATGCCCTGCACGATACGGGCAAGGACGAATTGCTCGAGCGAATGGGAGGCGGCGCATCCGATCGAGCCGAGGACGAACACTCCGATCGCGGTGCCAAACACGTTGCGGGCGCCGAACCGGTCCGCCGTCCAGCCGCTCGCCGGAATGCAGATGGCGAGTGACAGCAGATAAGAGGTGACCGCGAGCTTCAGGGCGAGCGGATTTGTGCCGAGCGCCCGCGCGATGGCGGGAAGCGAAGTCGAGATCACCGTGGAGTCCATGTTTTCCATGAACAAAGCGGTGGCCACGATCAGCGGCACGATCCGATCGTAAGGATGCGATTCCATGCGCGGCTATCGACCGGTGCCGGGCC
>DASPWC010000119.1:0-6393 GCA_035622055.1 Xanthobacteraceae bacterium
GATATCATCTACGTTTCGAATGAAAATGACTCGATGGTTTCTGTCATCGAGAGAGCGACCGGCAAAGTCATAACACGCGTTCCAGTTGGAATCGAACCGGAGGGCCTGGCGGTCAGCAGGGACGGAAAAACCGTCGTCGATGTGTCGGAATCGACGAGCATGGCGCATTTCATCGATACGCAAAGCTGGCAGGTTGTTGCCAACGTGCTTGTCGATACGCGGCCGCGGGTCGTGGAATATACCCCTGACGAACGCCAAGTCTGGGTCACTTCGGAGGTTGGAGGAACAGTTTCTATCATCGATAGCGTCAGCCGTAAGTTGATGCGCACAATCGGCTTCGAGATCCCGGGCATGAGGCCCGAGCTGATCAGTCCGGTCGGCTTGCGCTTTGCATCAGACGGGCATACGGCGTTTGTCGCATTAGGCCGCGCCAATCACGTCGCGGTCGTCGACACTAAGAAATACGCCGTCGAAAAATACGTGCTTGTGGGTCAACGCGTCTGGCAGCTTGCTCTCAACGGAGATGGCAGTCGGCTCTACGCCATCAACGGCCTAACGAATGACGTCTCGGTCATTGACGTACCGAGTCTTGAAGCCATAGCGACAGTTCCGGTTGGGCGCTTGCCGTGGGGAATCGCCGTCAAGCCCTGACGCACCCGACTTGCATCATACGCGCGGCCTACTGGAAAGTGCTCCGACGTGATAGCCTGCCGGCATCGCATGGCCTTTGACAGGATGCCCGGTCGATCAAGGCAACGCTCATGATGTCCATCCAGCGTCGTCTTTTCGTCGCGGTTGTTGTCGTCCTCGCGATTAGCGCCATCATCGGCAGCGTCCTGACCTACTTTCACGCCCTCTCGAAAGTCCGCACGGAAATGGAGGCCGCGATATCCGTCGGCACCAATGTCGTACAGAATGCGGTCGATGATGCCGAGGAGCTTAACAATCCGCGTCGGCGCCTGCGGCTTGTGGTTGCGGACTTTGACGGCGACCGCCATCTGCTCGCTTCCCTTGTCTCGGAATCAGGGACGTTGCTTGCAAGGTCGACGCTGCTCGAACCTGACGATCCGGCTCCGCAGTGGTTTTTGCGACTTGTCGGTGGCGAACCGATCACAGTTTACCCCGACCTACCGCAATCCGTGGCGGGCAATAATCGTATTGTTCTGCAATCCAGTCCTGTCAACGAGGTGGCCGAAGTATGGAGCGATGCCAAGCTGAACGTCGCCACACTGATCGTTTTTTGCGTCGTTCTGATTGTCCTCGCCTACTGGACTCTGCTGCACGCGTTACGACCAATCGAGAGTGTCTGCACCGCCCTGGCCCGGGTCGGTCGCGGTGACTATTCGGCACGGTTGAAGGAACCTGTTCCCTCCGAGTTGGAGTCCTTACGCAAGGGCTTCAATGCTATGACGGAGCGCTTGTCCGAAATGGAGCTGACCAACCGTTCCCTGACAAAGCAAGTCGTAAACCTTCAGGAGGAGGAACGCGCGCAGATTGCCAGGGACCTTCATGACGAAGTCGGACCGTTCCTGTTTGCTACCGGCGCCGACGCGACGATGATTCGCCAGTTTTTGACCAACGCCGCTTATGGGGACGCCCGCGTTCGCGCCGAGGCGATCATTGAATCCGTCCGCCACATGCAAAGACATCTGAGGACGATCCTAAGCCGGCTCCGGCCGGGCATGTTGATTGACGTTGGCTTGGAGCAGGCCGTACACGGACTTATCGAATTTTGGCGAGCGCGGCGACCCGGTATCAGATTTGTGGAGTCGATCTCCGTGCCCACGCTTGGTCGCGGCGCCGATGATGTCGTCTTCCGGCTTATCCAGGAAAGCTTAAGCAACGCAGTAAGACACGCTCAGCCCTCGGCAATTTATGTCACCATTTCAGCGACGGAAGACACGGCTTATGTGGAGGTCAAGGACGACGGCGTCGGCTTTTCGCAAAGCGACCAGACCATGGGGTTTGGAATCAACGGGATGCGGGAACGTGTTGCCGCCCTGGGCGGAACGTTCGAGGCCCAGAATCGGAAAGACGGACGCGGGATCATTGTTTCAGCAAAAATACCGCTTTCTGCAAACGCCGATGACGACCGTTTGGAACTGAGGATGGCGGAAACTGCCGATGAAGCTGTTACTCGTCGATGACCATATCGTTGTGCGAGAGGGCCTTCGTCGGCTGCTCGCCGCGTTCTTCGATCTGGTGGTTATCGAGGCCGCCAGCAGTCGAGAAGCCTTGACATTGTTTCGAGCCGAGCATCCCGACCTCGTGCTGTTAGACATCAACTTGCCTGGCCTCGGCGGACTCGACTTGCTACGTCGTTTCCTAATCCTTGAGCCCAACGCGCGCGTGCTCGTATTCAGCATGCACGCTAATCCAGTCTACGTGGCCAAGGCGCTCGACGCCGGCGCGCGCGGTTACGTCAGCAAGGGGGCGGCGGCCGAGGAGCTGGTAGAGGCGGTCAAGATTGTCGCGGCGGGCGGCCGCTATCTGGAGCGTGAAATCGCGACGGAGCTGGCGCTCCACCTTACTTCCCCCGGCGAACACACAAGAGAGCTTTCCGCGCGAGAGCTCGACATTCTGCGACTTCTGGCCCTTGGCAAAAGCCTTGGCGCAATAGCCGAAGAGCTCGGCATGTCTTATAAGACGATCGCGAATTCATGCACTGCGATAAAACAAAAGATGATGCTTCAGACTTCGAGCGAGTTGATCAAGCTTGCGATTGAGATACACGGTAGCTGATTTTGGGCGCGCCGGAGACCCGCCGGTCGGACACTCTGGGCGTCAATCGCTCCTACCCGTCAAGTAACCCGCCAAGTAACCCGCCATGCCATTCGCGATCTTAGAGGCGGTCCCGGTCGTCCTCGTTCCCGGTCTGACCTGTTCGCCGCGGCTCTATGCCGAGCAAATTCCGGCGCTGTGGCGGTTCGGACCGGTCACGGTCGCCGACCATAGGTGTGACGACAGCATGGCGGCGATCGCGCGCCGCATTTTGGCGTTCGCCCCGCCGCGCTTCGCGCTCGCTGGCCTGTCGATGGGCGGTTACATCGCTTTCGAGATCATGCGGCAAGCGCCGGAGCGCGTCGCCAAACTCGCGCTCCTTGACACCGGCGCGCGCGGCGAGACACCCGAACAGACCGATCGGCGCAAGGTGGCCATTGCCTTGGCAAAGGCCGGCCGCTACGCCGAAGTGGCCGACATCGCCTTTCCGTTCACCGCAACCGTCACCAAGACGAGACATTGAAGCGCGTTGGTGCGCGCCATGGCGGAGGATACCGGCGTGGAAGCGTTCTTGCGTCAGCAGCAGGCCATCATGAGCCGTCCGGACTCGCGGCCCGGGCTCGGGGCGATCAGATGCCCAACGTTGGTTCTCGTCGGCGATGACGATCAGGCCACGCCACCCGATCTTTCGCGTGAGATCGCCGCCGGCATTCCCGGAGCGCGATTGGTCGTGATCGCGGATAGCGGGCACTTGTCGACGCTCGAACAGCCGAAAAGGGTCACCGAAGCCTTGGTGGCTTGGATGAGCGCTTGAGCTGGAGCGCGCTCGGAACTTCTGTGCTAACGATACGCCTCAGTCAAAGGAGACGGCAAACCGGGGGACGCGCCATGAGTTACGTCTTGCGCCGCCTGATTTCGTGGGCGCTCGCTTTGCCGATTGCGGGCTTGCTATCGGCGGCGGGCGCGCCCGCGCGCGCGCAAGACGATTTTCCCAATCATCCCGTGCGCTTGATCGTCGGCTTCGCCGCCGGCGGCGGCAACGATATTTTCGCGCGTCTGGTTGGCGGCAAGCTTTCCGAGATTCTCAAACAGCCGGTGGTGATCGAGAACAGGCCGGGCGCCGGCGGACGACTTTCCGCCGAATATGTCTCCAATCAGCCTGCCGACGGTTACACCCTGCTGGTCGGCGCTACCGGCGCGATGTCGATGGCGCCGGCGATCTATCCCGACCTGAAATATCACCCAATCGAGACGCTTACGCCCCTCGCATTGATGGGCGGCTACCCCCTGATCCTGGTGGTCGGCGCAAACAATCCATCGCGCGATGTCAGGGAATTGGTCGAATGGGCCAAGCAACATCCGGACAAGGCGAACTATCCGAGTACTTCGCCGGCCTTCGTCATTGCGATGGAGCAGTTGAAGCTGAAAACCGGCATGCCGTGTGTGATGATTCCGTACAAAAGCAGCAGTGAAATGGTCTTTAGCCTGATCGACGGCCAGACCATGGCTTCAATCGTCGATCCCCCGCCAGCGGTGCCACAGGTACAGGCCGGTAAGTTGAAGGCGCTCGCCGTGACCGGCAATGAGCGGCTGGCGGAACTGCCGGACGTGCCCAGCATGGCCCAGATCGGCTATCCGGGCGTGGATGTGCGGCTGTGGAGCGGGGTCTTTGCGCCGGCCGCGACGCCCGCGCCGGTGGTCGCCAAGCTTGAAAAGGCCTTGGACGATTCGATCCGCGATCCGGATGTTGCCGCCAAATTCAAAAATCTCGGAGTCACTCCGGGAGGAGGCCCGGCCGCGGATTTCAAGCGCATGATTGACACCGAGATCGCCAAATACCAGGACTTGGTCAAGGCCGCCAACCTGCATTTCGAGGAATGATCGTCGGAGGAGATGCGATGAAATTTTTTGTGGCCGCGCTCGCTGTTGTCACGCTGGCGTGGTCCGCGCCGGCGCGCGCCGAGGACATCGATCTCTCAACCTGGACCTGCAAACGATTTCTCGACGCCAACAGCGCCGACGTCAATATCATACTTTCCTGGCTCGACGGCTACTACAAGACCGAGGATGATCCTCCGGTAATCCACACTGGGGACTTTTTCGCCAACTCAAAGAAACTGAAGGACTACTGCGCGGCGCATCCCGACATGGGGTTTATCGCCGCGACAGACACTCTGTTCGAGAGGGAGTAATTGCCCGCGGCGAAAATGCCCGGCGACGCCGCACAAGACCGCAATCCGTTGCAGGATTGCGCCCGAAGTCGCGAGTGCGGAGCGCTCCACAAATCGGCGCAAAAACGGCCGCTATCTTGCCGAGTTTGAGTTCCGATATACCAACGCTTCAATCCTGAAATTTCCGGAGCAGCGAGAGCGTATGTTGAGAGACTGGCGTAAGGTCGTCCTTTGGGGCGCGGTCGTCTTTTACGCCTGTTGGTTTTGGTGGTGGGCGTCGGCGGGATATCCGCTCGAAGGTCCAATCTGCCCCGTTGCAACTGCCAAGGACGACTGCCCTAATTACAACATCCTCTTCTACTCGGCATGGCAGATTGCCGAATTCGCCAGCCACTGGGCCGCGCTGATCACGGCGATTTTCATAGTCTTTTTGGCGATCGCTACGGCTCGCCTGTGGCGATCCATCGAGAAGCTCTGGCGGGCGACATATGCAACCATGCAGCAGGCCGGGCCTGCCTCAAAAAGCGAGTTGCGTGCATACGTCAGCGTCGAACCGGACGGAATAGATTTTAGTGGCAGCGAAAATCATTTGGTCGGCCGTTTTCAGGTTCGGAATTTTGGAAAGATTCCCGCAAGAAATCTCTCGATCTATTCCACGATCGATTTTGACCCGGACGGGCAGCGAAGAAGCTTTGCTATAGGTAAATTGCGCGCATCTCCCACCGTGTTGCAGCCCGGAGCCAAGATGGAATTTTTTTCCTACGATCGGTGGGCGCCTTCCGGTAGCGAAACGGAGGCTCGCGAATCTCAGAAGGCGAATGGGTACCTCTACGTTTGGGGCGAGGTGCTCTACACCGACGATTTCGACACTGTCGGCTGGACGACGTTCTGCCATCGCTATCCGGCGCAAATGCTCGACAGGGACGGCGTTCGCGGGATCGATCGGAGATTTGCCCGCTACCACGAAGAAGCAGGCAATGAGGCGGGATAGCGTTCGCCCTTCGGTCGCCACCGCGCTTAGACGTCCAGCGCCGCTTCGTCGGCGAATTCCGCGCGCTCCTGGATGAATTCGAAGCGCGCTTCGGCCTTGGTGCCCATTAGCCGCTCAACGGACTTTTCCGTATCTTTGCGGTCCTCGGCGACCAGCTTGACCCGCAGCAGCGTGCGCTTGTTCGGATCCATCGTGGTCTCTTTGAGTTGCGCCGCCATCATCTCCCCCAGCCCCTTGAAGCGGCTGATCTCAACCTTGGCATTGGCGTGAAATTCCTTTTTCAGGATTTCATCACGGTGCTTTTCATCACGGGCGTAAAATATCTTGCCGCCGTGCGAGAGGCGATAGAGCGGCGGCACCGCGAGGTAGAGATGCCCCTTGTCGATGAGCTGCGGCATTTGTCGATAAAAAAACGTGATGAGGAGCGATGCGATATGGGCGCCGTCGACGTCGGCGTCCGTCATGATGATGACCCGGCCGTAGCGCAGGTCCTCATCGCGGTAATGCACG
>DASPWC010000120.1:0-11991 GCA_035622055.1 Xanthobacteraceae bacterium
GAAACATTTGCCGCATTGGTCGAGAAAGTTCATTCCTACGGAATTATGGTGTTCGGCTAAGCGGGGATCTTCGTGCCTGCGCAGTGACCAGCCGGCCACACCGATCACGAATGGGCCGAATCGGTTTGCGATGCCAGCCGCTATAGAATGCGGTCTTGGCTGTCCTCGTCAAAAACAACGTTCACCATAATTGTGCCAAAAGTCATGTCTGTGCTCCAGCGCACTCATGATGCCCGACGGCTTAAGGCGTCTCGTTGATCCTGATCTATTTCAAGGACGGACCCGGCGGCATAGATGAAGAGACAGCGTCGACCATTGACGCACTGGAGCGCAGCTGGGTCCTGTCGTTGACAAAACCGATAGCAGACCAGCAAATGCGACGGAACGGGTTCGGTGGGGAGCATACGTAGCGTAGCGTGGCGAGGCATATCTCTTATCCTTGGGGTCCGGATTTGAACTCAACACATACGCTCTCTCACAGCGCCAGTCGCACAATCGGTCTCGCTTCGATCATGTGGGGTAGCTCAATTTTTCTCAGCCGCATCATGGGATTGGTCCGCGAGCAGATAATAGGGCGAACGCTAGGTGCGACCCGCCAGGCAGACCTCTATTTTGCCAGCTTCACGCTACCTGATTTCCTGAACTATCTGCTAGCCGCCGGAGCACTGTCGATCGTATTCATACCGATCTTTCTCGAATACGTGGAAAGTGGTGAATACGAGCGTGGCTGGCGGGCCTTAAGCGCTATAGCGAACCTTATTGCGGTGGCCGGCAGCCTAGCAATTGCGGTGCTCATGATTTTCGCAAGGCCGCTGGCAGAATTTGTAGCACCGGGATTCACCGCTCCCGGTGAATTGGACACGCTCGCGCGCCTCATCAGGATTATCTTACCGGCACAATTTTTTCTCGTAATCGGCGGTCTTTTAATGGCGGCGCTGCAGGCGCAAGACCGGCATCTATTGCCCGCATTAGCGCCGCTGATTTACTCCGCCGGGGTCATTATCGGCGGATCGATCGGCGCGCACTTTGGACTGGGCGCCGAGGGTTTCTCGTGGGGCGTGCTCGCTGGTTCGGCAATTGGACCCTTTGCGCTACCCCTCTACGGCTGCGTACGAGCCAAAATGCGCTGGTATCCGATTTTTTCGTTCACAGATGACGACCTCAAACGATACCTCTGGCTGTCCTTTCCAATCATGATCGGATTT
Organism: Xanthobacteraceae bacterium; assembly: GCA_035622055.1. GTDB lineage: Bacteria > Pseudomonadota > Alphaproteobacteria > Rhizobiales > Xanthobacteraceae > BOG-931. Next base: position 1,206 of record DASPWC010000120.1, read on the forward strand.
TCGATCGTCGTGGTCGATGAGTGGATCGTCAAAAATCAAGCCTCGTACCTTCCAGCTGGTGCACTGTCCTACCTTCAATATGGCCGCACTCTGATGAGGGTGCCAATCGGTGTGTTCGGCATGGCGATTGGAGTGGCTTCTTACCCGACCATTAGTCGCATGATTACGGCGGGCAACGTGGTCGACGCTTATGGAACACTGGCGCACGCGCTGCGGCTTATGCTGTTCACGACATTCGCAGCCCAAATCTGCCTGACATTGGTCGGCAGTGATGCGGCTTATATGATCTGGGGCCTTTTGTCTGATCGTTTCACGGTGCAGGATGCCGACGCTGTTGGCTCCGTCCTGGCGCTTTTGTGTCTTGGCCTCAGTGGATGGGCGGCGCAAACGGTAATCAGCCGCGGCTTTTATGCACTGGGCAGTACGTGGTTGCCGACAATTGTCGGCACTGCAGTGGCCTTTTGCAGCATCCCGCTCTACATCATGTTGCGTCGCGAATGGGGTGCGATCGGCCTTGCAATCGCTAGTGCAATCGCAATTCTCACTTACGTAGGGGTTCTGGGCTGCTTGCAGCGTCGCCGCTTCAGCCGAGAGGCAGCACTCCGAGGTGATAGGCTCGATCGGGTCGGTGGTTTCTTAAGGGCGTCACTGTGCATGGCCTTCGCAACCGGCGTCGCCATCGTAGTGGGACTGGCAATACGTCATTTGCTTCCGCAAGTTCTATTGACCAGGGATTTTTTCATCGTGCTCACACGAAGCGTTATCCTCTGCGGAATAGGACTTGGGATCTATGTTTTCGTTGCCCGTCAACTGGGCATACGCGAATTCGCAGAAGTTGAAGGCATGTTGGTTCGCCGGCTCAGGCGGCCGGGCAGAAACCGAGTGGAACTTCAGCGATAAACTCAGCTCACTGTTCCCAGTGACCCTGACGGCACGAGAACACGCAAGTCATAGGGTGGAAATCGTTACATTTAGAAAAGACTGTTTCGTCAAAGGATTGCAGGATCTTCAAGAAAGTCAGTTGCCTGCGACATTGGCAGTTTATGGGTCCGCGCCGGCCGGACCCCATCGCAACTTCTTGCCACCGCGAACGAGGTGATTGAAATAGGAAATGGTCGAATTTTGATCCCGCCATTCGGAGGTTCGTGAAAAACCGAGGAATCGAGCCCCCGCCTGCTCAATAGGTTAGCGGCGGTTTGGCTGTCGCGACGACGCTGTGCGCCATACGCGGCTCGATCTTGGCCTGCAGCGATTTACTCGGGGGCGCTTGGCGGCGGGCGGCGCGGTCTAAAATTTGATGCCGAGCTCTATGACGGTGGGATGTTCCACGACATGGGTCTCACCACCCAACACCCAACACAGCAGCGCCGATGAGCGTTTCGAGGTTGAAGGAGCCAGTGTCACGCCCAATTTCCTGAGAAGCGTAGTCTGGACCGCGATCGCATTGCATACGACGCCCACGCACGGCCGGTCATAGCGTTTCCGCCTCATCAATGCTTCGGCCTTCGGGAATTTCTCCGACTTCACGCGCCAGGATAGCCGTCACGGCCGCTCCTAGACCACTGACAATGGCCATCATCACGAGCACCGCCGCAACGCCGCCATGCGCTTTCACCAACGGCAATACGAAAATGCCGAGCGTCGCGCCGATCTTGGCCGTGGCTGCCGCAAAGCCGCTGGCGGAAGCGCGAACGCTGGTCGAAAACAATTCCGGCGCCAGCGCAAACGTTGTCGCGTTGGGCCCGGCGTTCATAGCCAAGTTGAACAGAATGAAGCCAACGAACACGAGCGGAATATGCGCGGCGGCGCCGCCGGCGGTTAGTTGCGGGACCAGCAGAACCAACATGCCGATTGTCATGCCCGCGAAACCGCGAATCTGCATACGGATCCGGCCAAAACGCGGCACCGCCCATAGCCCGAGAAGGAATCCAAGGAGGAGAAATACATCGATAACGGCGGTCCCTTCGGCGTTCGAAGATTCGGCGGCCACAGATCCCATCGTATCGTAAGACAGTTGGAAGGCGCCAAGGATGATGGGCGTAAACAGGCCGACTCCGTAGGTGGCGATGTCCATGAGGAACCACGGCAGCGAAACCAGCAACGTGCGCGTGCGATAGCGTTCTGAGAATAGCAGTGCGTATTGCGAGTGCGGCGAGCCGGCATTCACGTCTCCTCCGCTGGCTTTGCGTTGCTCGTGGTGTCGAAGCCATCGCGGACTCTCGGGAAGCCAAACGCGCAGCAGAAGGAACAGAAAAGCCACCGCGCCGATTGCACCGATTATGGCCCTCCAATCGGTAGGGCTATCCCGTACTCGCAGAATGGCGATATCGACGGCGGCGCCAAGCAGCATTCCGACTGATTGCAGAGCTATCGTCGCAACGACCATTCGGCTGCGGGCGCGTTTGGGCATTGTCTCGGACACGTATGATGCGCTGACCGGAAAATCGACGCCGATACCGATTCCTACCAGGAATTGACCGAACAACAGCCATTGCGGCGCGCCGGCCACGGTGCTGACGAGCGCGCCGGCCGTGATAATCGCCATGTCGATCAAAAAAGCGGGTTTGCGGCCAAAGCGGTCGGCTGCCGGGCCGCCGAAGATCGAACCGAAAACGGCGCCGAGAACCAGCGATGAACCGATCAGGCCCACCATGAGCGGGCTGAGCGTGAAGCGGCTCGTGGTCAGCGTCATTGCCACGCCAAGAGAGAAAATGGAGAGGCCGTCGATCAGCGTGCCGCCGCTTGCCAAAAACCAGAGCCAATATTCCCGGCGTCCCATCGACGCACTGTCGAGTACCGTGCGATCCGCCGTATGCGCTTGGGAGTGACAGCATCGCGCGCTTCGCGCCGTGTTATCCATTATGCCTCAGCAGGCGCCTTATCGTGAAGTTTGTGGACTTTTGCATGGCCTTTCCGATCGGCTTTCGCACTTTTCGTCCCGCCTTTCACCTTGCGTTCCTCTGCGTGGAATCTGCGGCGGATCGCGGCGATGTCAACGTGCGTCGGTGGTAGCTTCAGGCCCATCTCGTCCATGGTGTCGGCGATGATCTGCGATATCGCGAGGTTGCGGGACCATTTGTGATTTGAAGGAATAACGTACCAGGGCGCACGCTTTGTGCTGGTCAATGCGATCGCGTCCTCGTAGGCATCTATATATTTCGGCCAGAACTCGCGTTCGGTGTAATCGCTTTCACTGATCTTCCATTGCCGCGACGGATTGTCCAGGCGCTGCTTGAAACGCGCCAGCTGCTCTTCCGGGCTGATGTGGAGATAGAATTTCAAGATGGTCGTGTTGTTTCGTGCCAACATGGTCTCGAAGTCGTTGATCAGCTCGTAGCGCTTCGTCCACACCGAATGCGGCACAAGTTGATGCACCCTCACCACCAGCACATCTTCGTAATATGATCGATTAAAGATAACGACCTCCCCTTTACCCGGCGTGCGACGATGCGCCCGCCAGAGGAAATCATGCGCGGCCTCCTCTGTGCTCGGCTCCTGGAACCTGAAAACGAACGTCCCCTGCGGGTTCATCCCGCTGAAAACATGGCGAATGACGCCGTCCTTGCCGGCAGCATCGAGTCCTTGCAATACCACGAGCAGGGATTGGCTGCCGTCCGCGTAGACCAGGTATTGCAACTTGCCCATGCGTTCGACATTTTTTTGGAGCTCGGGAAGCGCCTTCTCTTGGTTTGCGTATTTGCCCGTGTAGGAAGGATCGATTTTCGATAAACGGACTTTGGTACCGGGGTCGACGAGAAATTTCTTCCGGTAGTTCATCTTGAACCTCCCGTTTGCGAATACTGGAGCTGCAATTGTTCGTTCACCAGATCCGGGTTTTAACATGCCCGCGATGCCAGGGGGACGAAATGCTTCTGTGATCAACCGAACGACCACACCTAGGCGCAGGATCCTGATAATCCCTACTTGGCTTAGCGCGCCGCTTACCAGCGGGCATTGTCACCCGCAAGAGCTCTGATTCGATGCCTCAAAGTCCTGCGCATTTCGTGTCACGTGTTTATTTGATCTAAATCAATACAATCAGATGATAGGTGGCTAATTAGAATCTCCTCCTAGATGTAACTTTGTAAAAAGGTGTGGTCGCGATGAAAGCGAAATTGATAACGATAGCGGCTTTGGCGACGGTGTTTGGCATGACCTGTGCGTCGGCGCAGACGTTGGTGAATCTGTCCGGCGCATATCGCTGCGTGCAGAATTGCATGGGTGGTCCTTCGCCCATTCCCGCCTTTGTGACCCAAAATGGCTGGGGCTTGAACGTCGTCAATGAGGTGGGCGTCGCAACGCGCGCCTGGATCGATTATCCCGGTCACATTTGGCTTCAAAATTGGAATGAAGGAGCGGTGTATTCTCCCGATGGCATGACTATTCAATTTGATAATGGAGCAGGTTGGGAACGCTATTTTGGGCCTCCGCCGAGAGTTCATCGAAGGGGTTAAAGCCGCCGCTCCTTTAAATCGCAAGCATTTTGGCGACGCACACCCAGATCGCGTTAGAACTGCTTTCAGGCTCGCTTGCTTAGATCTCGACAACCGGCTTCGCAATCGCACTGGCGTTGCATGGGCCTCAGCAGCAGCATCTAAACCTTCCGCTATAGGCCTGCGGCTGAGACTGGGTGCCTGCGTCGGGTTCAATGGCTTTTGACTGAGGTGGCACGATCGGTGGCCGAGCGACATTGTACTGGGCTGTCCGAGCAGCGCCGGCTTGCGCCGGCGAAAACGCCGCCGCCGATCGCCGAACGCTTGCGTGCCGAGATAACTAAGGCCATCACGCTGGCAAAATTGGCGGGCCTGAAATTCAACTGATTGGCCGATGACCGCGTTGCGAAATGTCAGCGCGAGAAGTCGAAGCACTGCTCTGTGAAACACTGGTCCATAAAAGTATGACGAGACGCCGCAGACTCCGGCGTCTCGTCGAAAAACTTCAGTCCAGGCCCTAAAGTCGGGGCGAAAAGGAAGAAGCCAAGACCAGTCCGGTGACGAGCCTTAGGCTGTCACGCTGGGGCACGTATCGAGACCGGAGCAGAAAGCGAGCGTGAAAGCTCCAGCCTTCTCTTTTACCGATCCCGCCGCGGCTTCCAGCACTTCATCGGAAACCTCAAAGCTGAGAATTTGTTCTTCCCTCTCGATATATTTGTCAGTCATTGGCCTTGTTCCTCTTGTTCACCAGGCAGGACGAGATCGGTGCACCCCCCGCCAATAATCCATTAAATCATCGGCGGCGGACAGTGTAAAGTCTGTCCAACGACCGACACATAACTGAAATGTGAAGATAAAACCGCGTTATGGGGAGTTGCTTTGACACGTTAACCATACTCGAAAATGGTCCCTTCAATCGATCTGTCGGCCGTCACGAAACGACGCGGCTCTTGAAGGGGTCGACACGCGAGGAATCGTTGGACTCATCGTATGACCATCTGGGTCTACGCGCCGTAACCATCGACGAGCTTCTTTCCGATGGGTTCGAAGCTTCGCCGATCGGGCGCGGCAATTCCGATCTAGCCGCGCAACGCTTGGCGGCCTGGCGGCACGCCTGCGCCGCGGGGGACCCCTCCCTATTTAAGCGGCGGCTCAAATATGATGGCTTGTCGCTAAAGGACATCGAGCGGCGATTTAACGCTGCCCGCTTTCGCTCTACTGCATCCAACCCGCCACGGCTGAACGAATGGCTGAACGACGCCATTTGGGTCGACGCGGCATTGAATAAAAAACCCGCCCAGGCCGCGGGCAGTCCGGCCGGCCAGACCTGCCCGTTCGAGACCTTGTTCACAGCGCTGATTGAGCAGGCCGACGCGCTGGCTTGGTCCGGCGTCGCCGCCGCTGATATCTTTGCCGAGTCCGCCGCTATCTGCCTGCAGCATTCGCTACGCACGTCGATAACCGAGCTTTGCGCGCCCGCCCTCTACGAGCGCTTTGCAAAAATGCGCGAAGGCGGTGCGATAGGTAGCAGCGATACACCATCGGCACAGGATGCCGAGACATCCCGCTACGAGCAATTCCTCGCCGATATGAGAAGCGGCGATTTCCGGCGCCTGTTCGAAGACAAGCCGGTGCTTCGTCGCTTGATTGCGACGCTTACGCGACAGTGGATCGATACGACGCGCGAATTCGTCACGCGCCTCGTCGCCGATCTTCCGGCGATCCGCAGCGACATTCTGCAATCATCCGCCCGCGTCAAAGTGACAAACATCGAAAGCGGCGTCTCCGATCCGCACAATGACGGGCGTTCGGTCCTGATCGTGCATTTTGCTGATGGCGCGCGGGTTGTTTACAAGCCGAAGGATCTGCGGGTCGACGCCGCCTGGAGCGACTTGGTCAGGCGTTTCAACGGCGCCGGCGCGCCGGTTGCGCTCAGGACCGCGCGCCTACTGGTGCGGGACGGCTATGGCTGGACCGAATACATCGAACATACCGGCTGTGCGGACGCCGCGGGCTGCGCGACGTTCTTCCGCCGCGCCGGCGCGTGGCTCGCGCTGCTGCACTGCCTGGCGGCGACGGATATGCATCAAGAGAACATGATCGCGGCCGGCGATCATCCGGTGCCGATCGATCTCGAAACAATTCTCCAGCCGTCCGCCGAAGAGCATAAGGTTCACGAGCCCGAGGGCGAGGCCTTCGACGCCGCCATGGAAGTCATCAGTAATTCCGTTATGACGGTCGGGATGTTGCCGGCTTATGGACGAACCGTAGACAACAATGTCTTCGCGATGGGCGGCCTGACAGCCGAATGGGGCGCTAGAACGATTATTAGGTGGAATGACATCAACACCGATGCGATGCGCCCCGCGAAAGTGGAAGAAGCGAGCGCTGCTACGCCGAACTTGCCGCATGTTAAGGGCCGTTACGCCAAATTCAACGAGCACCTTGAAAGTTTCATTTCTGGTTTTGCGGATTACGCAAGTTTCCTGTCCGATCAAGCGCGGAAGACGACGCCGGGGGTTTTGTTGCAGGGTTTCGCCGGCCTCGAGGTCCGCAAAGTCGTGCGGCCGACCCGCTTCTATTACATGCTGCTGCGGAGATTGAAGAATCACCGCAGCATGGCTGACGGCGTGATTTGGTCGGCGCAGGCTGACTTCATCGCCAGGCTCTCCGATTGGGACAAACACACCGATCCGCTTTGGCCCTTGCACCGCGCAGAGCGCGCCGCTCTCGTTTCGTTGAACGTGCCGCATTTCCTCACTCCGAGCGACGGCGCGGTCGTCCACGACGCCTATGGCATTTCGGCGCGAACCGCGGCGATGCCTGGGCTCGAACGCGCGCAAGCGCGGCTACACAATCTCGATCAAGCGGAGATTGCCTGGCAGATCGAGGTCATCAGAGAAAATACCAATCAGGCGCCGGCGACAAAGCGACTTCATGGAAACGAACATGTCGGCGGCGAGACGCGCGCCTTGCCCGACCGGCAATTCTACATCGCCGAAGCCGACAAGATTGCCGCCGAACTGTCGCGTCGCGCGATCCGCCGCGGGCCCGGCGCGGCCTGGATCGGTCTCGACTGGCTCGGGGACTCGGAGGTTTTCCAGCTCGTTTGCCTCGGCCCTGATCTCTACAACGGCGCAACTGGCATTGCCTTTTTTCTCGCGGCGCATGCGGCGCTCACGGCGAATGCGGCGTCGCGCGAGCTTGCGCTGGCCGGTGTCGCGCACATTCGCAAGAATTTAAAAGGCCGCAATGCGCCGCGGCTTGCGCGTTCGCTCGGTATCGGCGCCGCGACCGGACTGGGCTCGATTGTCTACGCGCTGGCGGCGATGGCGCAGTGCCTCGACGATGAAGGATTGCGCGAAGACGCGGAAAGCGCCTCGCGGCTTTTCACCGATGAATTGATAGCGGCCGACAAACAACTGGACGTGATGGGCGGCAGTGCCGGCGCAATCCTCGCGTTGCTCCGGCTCCATCGCGACTATCGATCGCACGACGCGCTGGCGCGGGCGATCAAATGCGGCGAACATCTCCTAGCGCAACATCGCATCGGATCGGCGGGGCGCCGCAGCTGGGTTGGTCAAGGCGTCGGTCGATCGGCGCTTAACGGCATCTCGCACGGCGCGGCGGGATTTGCCTACGCGCTGGTATCATTGGCTGCGGCGAGCGGCCGGAAGGACTTCGCAGATGCCGCCGCGGAGTGCATTGCATTCGAGGACGCAAGCTACGATGCCGCGCGCCAGAACTGGCCGGATTTACGTAACGCGGAGCAAGCACTCTGGCCTCGCCAATGGTGCCATGGCGCTCCCGGCATCGGGCTAGCCCGGGTCGCGATCGCGCGTCGCATCGGCGTCGATACAGCGCTGAATGCCGCCATGGATGGCGAGCGCATCGCCGCGGATATCGGCTATGCCATTGCAGGCATAAAGCAAGGACCGCCCAACCAGTTAGATACACTGTGCTGCGGCGCGCTCGGCGGTATCGAATTTCTTTGCGAGGCGGCGAGCGCGGTGGGGGACAGCGAATTGCGCGCTCTCGCATCGCGACGCCTGGTGGTGATGCTCGACGAGGCGGCGGCAACCGGCGACTACCGCTGGAATAGCGGCAAACGTCAGTTCAATTTGGGTCTGTTCCGCGGTCTCGCCGGCGTTGGCTACAGTGTGCTGCGGCAAGCGGATACGTCGCTGCCAAATGTCTTGATCTGGCAATAGGATTGGTAGCGCATGCGCCGCATTCGTCACCGAAGACGAACGCCGGCGACGTCCATTGCATCGTGCAAACGATCCGCTCTTTCGCGGCAGCTTGGAATCTCGAAATCTTAGCCGTTCGCTCGCGCAAGCGGGAATGCGACCGAAGTGCGCGGCCATTCACATGCGAATAAGCAACGACAGAAGAGGCCCCTCACCCATCGTGAGCGCTCAAATCGCGGGTGAGAGCTGGACTGCATTTTTTTCACTATTCGCAATCCTCGCAGGCCCATATGCTTCAAGTCGTGTCAGGGGGAAATTCCAAGGGCGCCTCGCTTGCTTCGCCGCTTCGTCGCGACTTGTTATTGTTTTGTCATCATCCTTATTTCCGTTGTTGCTGAAGCGACTTCACTGGCTGCCGCTCTGCCGAAAAACCCTACGGCGACGCCGCTGCGTATCAACTACGATGGCGGCGGCCGGATCGGCACCTACATGAGCAGATCTAATGCGCTTCGCATGTCAGGGCAGCACGTCATTATAGATGGTACCTGCGCATCGGCATGCACCATATTGTTGGGCGTCATCCCGCGCGATCGCATCTGTGTGACACCAAAGGCCGTGCTCGCTTTCCATGCCGCTTGGGATTTAACCCTTACCGGTGCGCGGACGAGCCGCCCCGCTACTTTGTATCTTTGGGCGCACTATCCGGACAGCGTGCGCCGATGGATTTCACGACACGGTGGACTGCGTTCCGAGACGATCTATTTGCGTTGGCCGGAGGTAGCTTCTTTGTTTCCAGTCTGCCGCTGACCGCCGGCGCCATGCGGCAAGCGCAGGCGACACACCCAGCGCCCCAACGCTTCGCCGGTTAATCTCGCATGCGGCGCCGAGGAATTGCAGGCGCGAATTGATCTCCTGCGGCAGACGCCTACTTCGTCTTCGCACCTGAGCAAGCGGCGACGAGTGTGGCCTTGAATACGTCGAACGATTGCACCGAGAGCTGGCACTGCGTTGTCTGATCCGGAGCAATGCTGATCGTTTGGCCGGCCGAGATCGATTGCATCTTGCCGTTGACATCAAGGAGGATGCTGTCGTTTCCGGGAGCGCCAACCAACCCGACCGTCAAATGACCGTTGCCAACGATCAGAGTTTGATTGGGATTGATAATGTACGTATTGGCCGAAGGCATGATCGAATCCAGGGTAGCCTGAATACCATGCAGCTTGGCTTCCAGCGCAGTGAGCTGCGCGCTCTTCGAGTCGATGTCTCTTTTTTGCTTCTGACTTTCGGCCCGTAATTGCTCGATCGCGTTTTCGCGACCGGTCAGGTCGAGAGCGGCAAGATAGCGGCCGTACAAATGGCCGCCGAGCGCAATGCCGAGAAGCGTAACGATACAAGCTGCGATCGTGAACAGCCGAAACTCAGTGCGCAATAGGCGCCATCGCGGACTCGCTGGGGCGGCGCGATCCGGGTTCGTGCTGTCGATCACCTCATCCCCCCGTTTAATGCTTCGGCTGCGGTTCGGGCGAAGTCAATTCTGCGCCGGTACGTAGCGCACCGGAAATTCCCGACAGAATGGACCGGACGCCGGGAATGTCTATGGCCGACGCTGGCGGCGCGGTGCTTTGGGCCGGCGCAGGGGCGCCAGATGAAGACGCATTGGCAGTTTCCTCGGGATTCGTTGGCGCCGCCGCGCCGGATGTTCCCGGCGTCGGCTTGCTTGGCGGCGGCGCAGCCGGTGATGTCGATGCGTTGGGCGGCGCATTAGTCGCCGGAGCCGGCGGCGGCAGAGCGCTGGCCGGCGCACCGGACTGTTGTGGCGTGGCCGGCGCCATCGGCATATCTGTATTGCCGAGAATGATCGGCAGGCCGTCTTTGCCAGTGCCGATCACGACAATTTTTGCGTTCGGCGATTGCGCGAGCATGACCGTCGCCTCAATGCCTCGCCAGCGCAAGTAAGATTCCGAAATGCCCTGGCTGACCGTCTTCTGGAAAGCGGCAATGCCGTCGGCCTCGATCTGCTTGCGTTTGGATTCCTCGGCTTCGCGAGCGACGCGGAATTTGTACTCTTGGATCATGTAATACTGTTCGGTCTGCCGATTGATCGCGGCGACGATATCCGGCGGCAGCTCGATGGAGAGCACCAGGGTGTCGAGAATCTGGATC
>DASPWC010000121.1:0-3885 GCA_035622055.1 Xanthobacteraceae bacterium
CCGCGATAATCGAGCTTATAGCTTGAGCCGTCCTCGCCCCAGCCGCCGTCGGAATTTTGAATCGCAGCGAGCCATTCGACCGCCTTGCGCATTTCCGGCGCTTGCGGCGCGAAACCCGCCGCATTGAGCGCGCATAAAACCGACCAAGTTCCGTAAATGTAATTCATGCCCCAGCGGCCGTACCAGCTCCCGTCGGCGAGCTGAGCACGGCGCAGATAATCGATGGCGCGTTTCGCGGCTGAACTTTCGATATCGCCGAGCTGCGCCAGCATCGACAGACAGCGCGCACTCACATCCTCGGTCGGCGGGTCCAAGAGTGCGCCGTGGTCGGCGAATGGAATATGGTTGAGATAATAATATTCGTTATCGGCGTCGAAGGCGCCCCAGCCACCGTTGCCGCTCTGCATGCCGACGATCCACTCGCGGGCGCGATCGATTGCCGCGCTGTATTCGCCCTGGCGAGCCTGCCGCCCCTGCCCCTGCATGCGATCGAGCCCCATGGCAACCGCGGCGGTATCGTCGACATCGGGATAATACGGATTGGCATATTGAAAAGCCCAACCGCCGGGACGCAGGTCCGGCCGCCGCGCCATCCAATCGCCGCGCAGATCGAGCACCTGTTTGGGCACGAGCCAATCGAGCGCGCGCTTGGCCTGCGCCACGGCGCTTTCGCCGCCCGCTTCCATGAGCGCATGACACGCAAGCGCGGTATCCCAGATCGGCGAGATGCAAGGCTGGCAGTAAATCTCGTCGTCATGGACCGCGAGCAGCTTTTCGATCGATTGGCGCGCGATCACGCGTTGCGGATGATCGGCCGGATAGCCGAGCGCCTCGTACATCATCACGCTGTTCGCCATGGCGGGACAAATCGCGCCGAGGCCGTCTTCGCCGTTCAACCGCTCCCCGACCCAGGCGACGGCGCGATCGATCGCGCGCTGCCGCATGTGCTTCGGAAAATACGGCTCGAATGTGCGGAGCACGCCGTCGACGGCGCGGAAGAACCAGAACCACGACGCCTTCTGCTGCGGCGCTTTCGGCGCCGGCCCCAGTTGTTGCGGCGGGTCGAGGAACAACTCGGCAACGGTGACATTTTTAGGATTGAGGGCGCGCGGCTTCTTCGCCATGAGCACCAGGAGAGGCACTATGACGGTGCGGCTCCAATAAGAAATCTTATCGAGGTGGAACGGGAACCATTTGGGCAACAGCATGATCTCGACGGGCATGACCGGCACCGCGCGCCACGGCACGATGCCGTAGAGCGCTAGCAGACATCGGGTGAAGACATTGCTGCGTTCGGCGCCGCCGCGCATGCGGATGGCTTCGCGCGCCCGGCGCATGTGCTCGGCCTGCGGTGAATCGCCGATCATCTTCAGCGCGAAATAGGCTTTGACCGTCGTGCTCATGTTGAAGGGGCCGTCCTGAAGGAGCGGCCAGCCGCCGTGCCGAGCCTGGGTGCGGCGAAGGTACGCGCCGATCTTCGCCTCGAGCGCAGCATCGACCGGTTCGGCAAAATAGTGCCGGAACAGAACATACTCCGCCGAAACAGAAGCATCCGGTTCGAGCTCGAAGATAAAATGACCGTCCCCGCGCTGACAGGCAATCAAGGCCTGCGTCGCGGCATCGATGTGACGATCGAGTTCGCGTTCACTCATTGTTGCACTGATTTCGGCCGGCATGGGCGCATCGAACAGAAAACGCTCATCGGATTGCCGCGGCGCAAGCGGTGTTTCGGTTGGGGAACCGGCCTGGCGATTAAGATCAAGTTCATTCATTGCGGCATCAGTTGCGATTCATGAGCAGTTCGGCGGCCCGGTTGCCGGAGCGAATAGCGCCTTCGATGGTTGCCGGCAAGCCGGTATTTGTCCAGTCGCCCGCCAACAAAAGATTACGCCACGCTGTGAGCGCGCTCGGCCGCATTCGATCCTGCGCCGGCGTCGCCGCGAATGTGGCGCGGCGCTCGCGCACGATCTGCCACGGCGGCAAAGCAGAGGGCAGCCCGGTGACGCTGGCCACTTCGGCCCAGATTATTTTGGCCAGATCCTCGCGCGGTGTGTCGAGCAGACGATCGCCGGCGCTGATTGTGACCGACAGCCGGCCGGGAAAAGCGAAGATCCATTCGATCGTGCCGTTAACAACGCCGACAATCGGCGGCTGATCGGCGGGCGGTTCGACACGAAAATGGGCGTTGACGATGGCGCGAAATTCCGCGGGCGCGTTAAGTCCTTGAATCAGCGCAGTCGCGGCATAAGGCGGCGCGGCAACGATGACTGCATCGTCGCCGGCGAGCGGGACGGTGTCGCCGCCGAAATCGAGAACTTCGACGCGCTGCGGACCGAACCGCATGGCATGAAGCTGGCGCCCGAACTGCACGACGGTGCCGCGCTGTTTTAGATAAGCAAGCGCAGGCTCGATCAAGGTCGCGGCCAGACCCTCGCGGGCGATCAGCGGACGGCAAGCGCGGCCGCCGGCGGCAAGCGTCTCGCGGATCACCGCGCCCGCAAGTTTCGCCGATCCCCGCGGCGGGTCGATGTTGAGGGCGGCGAGAAGGAGCGGCTCGGTCAAACGCGCATAGAGTACGCCTTTGCAAATGATCGTCTCGCCGACCGTCTTGCTCGGCGCCGGCCAAAGAAGGCGCGCCAGCGGCAGATAATCGAACGCGTCCGTGCCCGGCACCCGGCGGCTGGACGCGAATATCCAGAGCGGCAGGCGGCCGTCATTGATGCGCAGCGTCCAGCGCTCGCGGCTGCCGAGATCGACAAACGGGAACTCGGCCGACGCGGGACCAATCAAGCGATGCTCGGAGCCGATCTCGCGCAGATAGCCGAGCGCGGCGCGATTGCCCGACAGCAAAAGGTGATTGCCGTTGTCGATCGTCATGCCGATCGAAGCATCGTGGTAAGAACGGCAGCGGCCGCCGGCGAAGGCGGTCGCTTCGTGCACCACGACACGTTCGCCGTGCGAGGCAAGCTTGACCGCGGCGGAAAGGCCGGCGAGACCGGCGCCGATGATATGAACGGTGCGGGCCATCACAGAATATTACGCAGAACGATGGAAAGAAATTTCGCGCGCGGCAGACGCACCGGCGCTCGCGGCGGGGCAAAACCGCGTGCGACGAGCCGGCTAAGAATGAGCCGATACGCTTCGGCCATGATGCGAGGCGCCCGCACGATGCGGCGCGGCGTCTTCGCCATGATCGCGCCGGCATTTTGGAATTCGGCCTCGGCCAGCGCGACAATGGCGGCGCAGGGCTCGGCGATCGCCGGATTCGACAAAACCGCGACGGGATCCACCGCCGCGTCAGCCGTCACGATGCCCGCCGCGAGGAGCTCCTCGCGCGGCAGATAAAGGCGGCCAAGCGCTGTGTCCTCGTCGAGATCGCGAAGGATATTGGTCAGTTGCAGCGCGCGGCCGAGATGATGCGCGAGCGCGAGACCCGCTCTTTGCTCCATCCCAAATACTCGCACCGAAAGGCGTCCGACCGCGCAGGCGACGCGATCGCAATAAAGGTCCAGCGTCGCACGGTCGGGTGCGCGAATATCGGCGAGCACGTCCATTTCCATGCCGGCTATGACGGCGAAGAAATCGTCGCGCTGCAGATCGAAACCGCGCACCGCTTGCGCCAGCCCGGCAAGCTGCGGCAGCGGCGCGCCGGCATAGAGCGCTTCCACATCGTTGCGCCATTTTTGCAAGGCTTCAAGCCGCGGTGCCCGCGGCCCTTGATCGTCGGCGATGTCGTCGACCGCACGGCAAAACGCATAGATTTCGAACATCGCCTCGCGCTCGGCGCGCGGCAAAATCCGCATCCCGTTATAGAACGAGCTGCCGGAGGCGCGCTCGGCCGCCTGTGTGGAATTAGGCACTCACGCACCTCGCGGCTTTTGCGAG
>DASPWC010000122.1:0-4234 GCA_035622055.1 Xanthobacteraceae bacterium
TCTTTGGCACTACACGATCGCCAAGATGGTCGATGCCTGCGCCGCCGCCGGCATCAAGCCGTTCTACGGCCCGTTTGGAGACTTTGCCGACAGCGCCGCCTGCGAAGCGCAATTTCGCAACGCCTTTCTTTTGGGCTGTGCGGGGGCGTGGACGCTCCATCCGAGCCAGGTACCGATTGCCAAGCGGGTTTTTTCACCGGATCCCGGCGAAGTCGCGTTTGCCAAGAAAATCCTTGCCGCCATGCCGGACGGCAGCGGCGCGGTGATGATCGACGGCAAAATGCAGGACGATGCGACCTGGAAACAGGCAAAGGTCCTGGTTGATTTGGCAAGGTTTGTAGCCGAAAAGGACCCCGAAATGGCCCGGCAATACGGGCTATGAACAGGCGTTGAGCGGGTCGTTGCAATCTCGCCCCAGTCAGGCTGTAAATGCGTACGGTGCTATGAACAAGATTCGCAACGCCAAGTACCAGATCGGCCAGGTCGTACGCCACCGCATCTATCCATTCCGCGGCGTCGTCTTCGACATCGATCCGGTATTTGCCAATACTGAGGAATGGTACGAAGCCATCCCTGCCGAGGCCCGGCCGCACAAGGACCAGCCGTTCTATCATCTGTTCGCCGAAAACGACGAGACCGAATACGTCGCATACGTGTCCGAACAAAATCTCCTGCCGGACGATAGCGGCGAGCCGCTGCGGCATCCACAAATCGCCGAAGTCTTCACCGCGGACGGCAAAGGCGGTTATCGTCCGCGCGCGGTCATGCGGCACTGAATCGAACCAGGCCGACGCCACCCATCACACGTTTTCGGATACCAACAAGCAGTGCCACGAGAAGGCGCGACGGCCCGCCTCGCCGATCTTCTGTCGCCGGCGATCCTCTAGGGCTTGCCGGATGCCTGCGGCGTAGGCGACGGCGGGGCGTTTGACGATTGCGGCTGACCCTGCTGGCTTTCCAGCTTCTTGCGGGCTTCGTCGGCACGCCGCTGCAGTTCTTCCTGCAATTTCTTCTGCTGTTCCTCGAATACTTTCGGGTCGGTCGGTGGACCGTCATAGGCCTTGCCGAAATCGGCCAGCGGCAGCACAAGGCTGATCGGTTGTCCGGTCGAGTTGATCGCTTGGACCGCGAGTCCCTGACCCTTCTTCATCTTGCCGATCAAATCGGGGGACGCCTCGTAGTCGGCCATACAGCCGTTTGTGAAACAAATAACGTAAGGCGCCGTCATCGGCTGGTTCTGATCGACGATCACGCGCGTGCCGTGGATGAGCTGCATGCCGAGCGGCAACGTGACGCGAAGGATTTTCTTCGGTTCGCCCTCGGGCTCGATCAAGACGGCGGCGACCACGGGCATTCCGGACTCGATGCGCGCATCCTTGCCGGTAAAGCAAACTTGCTTGGCATTAGGATCGTTGTTTTGCCCCTTGAGACAGAATTTGGTCCAAGGCGAATAAATCAATTGCACTTGCTGCTGCTGTTGCTCGCCCTGCGCTGGTGCAGGCGCCTGCTGCTGTGCTTCGGGAGCGGGAGCCGGAGCGGCGGCCGGCGCCTGAGCGGCAGGTGTAGCGGGTTTGGCCGGTGGTTTCTTCGCCGGGGCGGGTTTCGGGGCCGGCGCGGCCGGCGCGGGCTGCTGTGGCTGTGGTTGCTGGGCGATGGCCAGCGAGCTCGCGGCGATTGCCAGGGCTGCAGCCAACGCCACGGTTTGAATGGAATCCTTGGCGATGGCAGCGAGCGTCCGGCTCACCGGTCGTGCCGGCGCCGACGCGTTCCGATAATTCATGAGATGCAGTCCCTCTTTGCTGCTGCCACCGGCAAATCGTCCTTAGCGCAAGGATCGACTTGGCTGGTCATACTGGCGTGTTCAATCTTCGATATCGGGCTACGCCCGACATCCTATCCGCGCCACGCGGGCCCCCATCCAACGGTCAATCGACGCAGATTGCGGCAACAACGTGGCCCGGCTACCTCAATTGTCGGAACAGATCAAAGGCCACGTTTGCCAGTCCTGTCTGCCAAAGCTATGCGCCCGATGCCGAATGCCAGGCCACCTTAGTGAATTGCCGCAGCCTTTTCCGGATGCCTTTCCGGATCGATAGGCAAAGCCCGTACTCATCCGTCGCCAGACCCCATGCGTGTACGCGCCGCACGAGCGTAGCGGGCATGCGCCTTTCCAAGGATTGGGAACCGCGGCTACCAAGGGTCATGATACATTCGTTTGCGGTGAACCGAATCGTCTCGAACTCCTTCTCGCCGAGACAACTGCGAAGCGGCGCCGCCGGGCTTCGCCTGCGCGCGATATTGTGCTTGGCGATCGGTTTCGCGCCGCTGCAAGCGGCCGAAGCCGCCAATGCCATCGCCATGCATGGCGACCCGGCAATGCCGGCGTCGTTCGCGGCGCTGCCCTACGCCAATCCCGATGCGCCGAAGGGAGGTCGTATCGTCGAAGGCGTGCTCGGCACCTTTGACAGCCTCAACCCGCTCATCGTGCAAGGGCTCGCCGTGCAGCCGGTCCGCGGCTATGTCATCGAAAGCCTGATGGCGCGCAGCTACGACGAGCCGTTCACGCTCTACAGCCAGCTGGCGCGCGCCGTTGAAACAGACGATGCGCGAACCTTCGTCATCTTCTCGCTCGACCCCGCGGCGCATTTTTCGGACGGCGCGCCCGTGACTGCCGAAGACGTCGTCTTTTCGTGGCGGCTTCTCCGCGACCACGGCCGCCCTAATCACCGCACCTATTATTCCAAGGTCGAAAAAGCGGAAATTCTCGACCCGCGCACCGTTCGCTTCGATTTCGCCAATGCCCACGATCGCGAATTGCCTCTCATCCTGGGTTTGATGCCGGTCCTGCCCGAGCACGCGATCAACCCGGACACCTTTGAGAATTCGACCTTGGCGAAGCCGATCGGCAGCGGTCCCTATGTCGTCGCCGATGTCGATGTCGGCAAAAGCGTCACTTTTAAGCGCGACCCCAACTATTGGGGCAATGGCCTTGCGACTAATCGCGGCCTGTGGAATTTTGACGAATTGCGCTTTGATTTTTACCGAGACGAGAACGCTTTTTTCGAAGCTTTCAAGGCCGGCCTCTACGACGTTCGAAGCGAGAGCGATCCCGCGCGATGGGAAACCGGTTACGATTTTCCCGCGGTCCGCGACGGGCGGGTGATCAAGGACACTTTCTCGAACGGCCTGCCGAAATTCAGTTCGGACTACGTCTTCAACACACGGCGCAAGGTGTTTGCCGACATCCGGGTGCGCCAGGCAATTGCGTTGCTGTTCGATTTTGAATGGATCAACCGCGACTTCTTCTACAATTTGTATAAACGCAGCGCGAGCTTCTTCGACGATTCCGAGCTGTCGGCCTATCACCGTCCGGCCGACGAGCGTGAGCGCGCATTGCTGGCGCCCTATCCAGACGCCGTGCGCGCCGACGTTCTCGAGGGCACCTGGTCGCCTCCGGTGAGCGACGGTTCCGGCCGCGACCGCGCCGCGCTGCGTCAAGCGCTGAGGCTCCTTGCCGCCGCCGGTTATGAACCGCGCGGCACGGTCCTTCGCAACCGCGACAGTGGCCAGCAACTGGCGTTCGAGATCATGGTAATAAGCCGCGATGACGAGCGGCTGGCGCTCGCTTTCGCCGCAAGCCTCGCTCGCGCCGGCATCAATGTGCAAGTGCGGCTCGTCGATGCCGTGCAATACCAGCAGCGTCTTGCAACATTCGATTTCGACATGATCGAATATCGCTGGGAGCAATCGCTGTCGCCCGGCAACGAGCAGACGATCTACTGGGGCTCGGCAGCCGCCGACCAGGAAGGGTCGCGCAACTATATGGGCGTGAAGAGTCCGGCGGTCGACGCCATGATCGCCGCTTTGTTGAGCGCTCGCTCGCGCGCCGATTTCGTGGCCGCAGTGCGCGCGCTCGACCGAATATTGATATCTGGCTCCTATGTCGTGCCGCTGTTCTATCTTCCCGACCAATGGGTGGCGCGCCGCGCCTATATTCGCCATCCGGCACGAACATCGCTGTACGGCTTTCTCCCTGAAACCTGGTGGCGCGAGCCCAGGCAGGCCCTGCAATGATCCCTGCCGCACCGGCAACCATCACGCTTGACGACCTGTTCCGCCGCAGCGTGGCGCAACACCCGCAAGCTGTCGCGCTTTCTGATCCGCCCAACCGCGAAAGCTTTACCGACGGCGCGCCACGGCGGCTCACTTTCGCGCAAGCGGACGGGATCGTTTC
>DASPWC010000123.1:0-4119 GCA_035622055.1 Xanthobacteraceae bacterium
CGAGCGCCGCGGCTTCGCTGCCCGAAGGCAGAACGAAATGGGGTTCGGCGTGAAAGCGCGACAATGCCCAAGCCATGCCGGGCGTATCGGCGACGGCAAGCCGTGCCGGCAATCCGAAACGGTTGAGCCGGCCGGCAAGATCGGCAATCAGGCTTTCCTCGCCGCCAAACAAATGCGCGGCGCCTTCGATGTCGAGGAAAAAACCATCGGCGCCGTTTTCCTCGTTCCAAGGCGAGGTGGTCGGCGTGTAGCGGGTTGCCCACAAAGCGAGACGACGCAACGCGGCATCGTCGGCGCCGCTATCCTCGCCATGCACTTGCAGTGCGCCCGCTTTGGTTCGCGCATCGGCGAGTGAGTCGCCGATCAAAAGTCCCGCATCCTCCGCCGCTCGATTCATGGCGGCGATGCGCAGGCCTCCGGTTCCGGCAACGATCAGGACGAATGGCCGATCAGGATCGACCGGCTTGCCTGCGGGACTGCTCGCCTGCGCCGCAAGAAAGCGAAGGATCGGCCAGCGCGGCAACCAGACTGAAACGATGCGTGACATGATCGTACTCCACTACCCATTCGCCCGGCCGTCCGTTGCGACAGCGTTCGAGTTGCAGCCGCCATCTTGGACGCGCGTAAAGGCCGAAGCGGTCGCGTGCGGCCTGTGCCGTGCCGACGCGCCAGCGCGTCGCCGCTGCGCTCGATTCCAGCGTTTGCGTGGGTCGCAGCAGGAATAAGGGCAGGCCGGCATCGGTAGCGGCGAGATGCAATTTTTGGCTGGTCTTCAGATCGAGCCGACCGATCGCCCCGGCGACGGCTTGCGGCGCATCCGAGCGCAACGCTTCCACGAGAGCCCACAGGATTTCTTTTCGATGCGCCGTCTCCACCAGGATCGCGCGGCTTGGATCGAGACCAAGGCCGTTCAGTCCATGTCCGGATAGATATCCAGATAAATGTCCGGACAGCCGGCTGCATTGAGAAGCGGGCATGACGAGGAGGAGAGGTTTCCTGCCTCTTTGTGGGAAGGAGGGGTAAGCGGCGCCGCTCGCGCCTGACTTTTTGAATGCTGCAGAACAGGGAGAAGACAAGCGAGCGAAAATGGCCACGAGAAAACCGAATGCGGCTGGGAACGCAGCTTGCGCTGCCGGGACGATCTCATGCAGAGCGCCGCGGGCGAGACCCCCTTCCGGCAGGTGGGAATCCAATGCGGGAAGGCCGAAGGATAGCGGGTCCGCGTGCAAACGGTTGTGCAAGCCATCGTGGCCTTGCAGCAACCGGCGCAATTTGGCCATGACGGCGGCGCGATTTGGAGCCGGTAAAAAAGCTGGAAAGGCCGTAGAAACAATCATTTAATGGCTTTCCGGAGCTGGCGGCGGGAGCGCGATCCATGGTTTCGAGCTTTATAGAACAAAACAAGAACATTGCCAAGAGGAGACGATCGATCCTGATGCTTTCTTTTGCTTCCTCCTTGCTTCCTTGCCCCTTGAAATCGCGTGGCTCCGAGATCTTGCTTTTGCGCCTTGTTCCGGCGCCTTCCCGCCCTCTTGCGTGCGTTGCTTTTCGAACGCGACTCCCTAAACTGCCGTCCGTGAAAATCTTCCAGCTCAAATTGGCATTTGCGGCCGCGGCCTTGGTTGCGGCTCTGTGCATTAACATGCCGGCCAGCCATGCCGGCCTATACGGTCATTCCCAATGGTGCGCCGTCACCGACGACGGTGCCGACAACGTCAACTGGGACTGTGAATATGAAACGGTCGACGTCTGCAGGCCGGCCGTACTTGCCGGCAATCGCGGCTTCTGCGCGCTGAATCCTTATTGGCGCGCAGAACTCTATGGACGCTGAAGCCGCGCAAATAACCGCTTAACCATCGCACCACGCAACAGCAACAACGCCATGCCCGAAGCTGACAAAGAAGGCGAACGCTACTCCCTCGATCGTCCCCAAGAGACGCCGGGCTTTTATCTGAAAGGCTCGCATCAGCTCGACTGGGGCATGAAGAACCGTATGGCGCGCGTGTTCGATACCGCTTCCGGCCGCACCGTGATGCTCGCCATCGACCACGGCTATTTCCAAGGCCCGACAACCGGCCTCGAACGCATCGATCTTTCGATCGTCCCGCTATTGCCGTCCTGCGACGCGCTGTTCTGCACCCGCGGTATCTTGCGCTCGGTCATCCCGGCGCAGTGTCAAAAGCCGATGGTGCTGCGCGCGAGCGGCGGACCGAGCATCCTTCGCGAGGAACTTTCCGACGAACAGATCGCCATGGATATGGACGATGCGGTGCGATTGAACGCGGCCGGCGTCGGTATCCAGGTCTTCATCGGCGGCGAGCACGAGACGCGCTCGGTGCATAACATGACGAGGCTCGTCGATGCCGGGCTGCGCGCCGGCGTTCCGGTGATGGGTATCACCGCTGTCGGCAAGAACATGGTGCGCGACGCCAAATATTTCCGGCTCGCTTGCCGCATCATCGCCGAGCTCGGCGCGCAATATGTGAAGACGTATTTTGTCGAGGACGGCTTCGAGACCGTCACCGCCACCTGTCCCGTGCCGATCGTGATGGCGGGCGGCAAAAAGCTGGCCGAGCTCGACGCGCTGACCATGGCTTATAACGCCGTGCAACAGGGAGCGGCGGGCGTCGACATGGGTCGCAACATTTTCCAGTCCGACGCGCCACAAGCCATGATCGCCGCCGTTGCCGCTGTGGTGCATAAGAATATGAAACCGAAAGAAGCGTTCGACCTGTTCAACACGCTTAAGCGCCGCGCCGCGAGCGTCAGCGAGGTTGTGCGAATGGCAAACAGCGATTAACGCCACGATTTGCCATGCGTCGCGCGCGCTTGCTCTACCGATAATAGTCGATCAAAAAAATAGCCGTTTCGGCGCCACACACCGCTCAACACATTCCGACAAGGGATTTCCTGTCGCGCCGTTCCGCGGCCTCGGCTAAAGCGAAATGGTCTTAGGTTGATTCGGCATTTCGCTTTAGCTTGCTGTTTGAGCATGATCTTTTCGGAAAACCGGTTTCCACTTTTCCTGATCATGCTTTAATATGGACGCATTATCGTGGGGGGCTGCGAAATCGGGAGCGAGTGATGCCTATCGATCTGTCGACAGTAAATTGGACCTACGTCGCGTTGATGGCGGCTTTTGCTTTCGTTGCTTCCCTCATTGGCGGCGTCCTTTCGTTTCGCAACCGGATCGGCGGCGCGCTGTTGGCGGCCATCCTGTTCGCCGCGATGTACGTCGTGTGGAACTACTATCCTCATCCCCAAATCCAGCTTCCTATCGTCACCACATACTCTTATCCATCCAGCGGTTGACCTTTCCTGCCGTCCTATTATGCGTATCCAAATGACGCCGGTGGGAACGGAGCGGATATGAATAAGGTCTATGCGGACGCGCGATCCGCTTTGGCCGGATTGCTCAAGGACGGGATGATGATCATGGCCGGGGGCTTTGGCCTGTGCGGTATTCCCGAAACCTTGATCCTGGCGATCCGGGATGCCGGCGTGAAGAATCTGACAATCGTCTCCAACAATTGCGGAATCGACGGCACGGGTTTGGGAATTTTGCTCGATACCCGCCAGGTCAAGAAGATGATCTCCTCCTATGTAGGAGAGAACAAAACCTTCATGCATCAATTTCTCGCTGGCGATCTCGAGATTGAGTTCAATCCACAAGGCACGCTTGCAGAACGCATTCGTGCCGGCGGCGCCGGCATTCCGGCATTCTTCACCAGAACCGGTGTTGGCACCCAAATCGCCGAAGGCAAGGAAGTGCGCGAATTCGACGGGCGCCGCTACGTCATGGAGCGCGGGCTCGTCGCGGACCTGTCCATTATTCACGCTTATCGCGGCGATACCGAGGGCAATCTCGTCTATCGCAAGACGGCGCGGAATTTCAATCCGCCGATGGCGACGGCGGCGAAGACGACTGTCGCCGAAGTGGAGCAATTGGTGCGGCCGGGCGACATCAACCCCGACCACATCGTCACGCCCGGCATCTACGTGCAGCGCATCGTGCACGTGCCGAACGCGACCAAACACATCGAGCAGCGTACCGTTCGCAAGCGGCAAAAAGCCGACGCGCCGGCCGGGACCGGCGAAGAAGTATAGGAGCCGAACCCA
>DASPWC010000124.1:0-4044 GCA_035622055.1 Xanthobacteraceae bacterium
AAACCGCCGGATAATCACTCATCAGAAAGAAGCCCTTGACGTCCTTGGGTGCATCTTCGGCCATGGCTGGGGAGGCGAACAGGGCCTTTGAAGTTAAGGTAGTAGCAACCGGCGCTAGCGGCGCCACAAAAGTGGCGACGACGGCGGCGGCGATGGCAATAAATCTAAGTCGCATTGGTAGAGCTCCCGTGCAGGCAATCTGATCGTCCCCCTTTCCTAGCACTTTTAAAGTGTTCGGGCACGAACGGGCATTGTGGGCGTAATCGTGACAAAATCATGCAGACACCAGGTTATTTGCCAAGACCCGCCGTAAAAGTCCTGCGGTAGAGAGACGCAGCTAACGGGAGCACTGCGCGAATGCGCCGCCCAAGACAAATCAGCGCTGGAATCTTGGCCTATCGCCGCCGGAAAGAACTCGAGGTCCTGCTCGCACATCCGGGTGGACCGTTTTGGGCGAAGAAGGATGCGGGCGTGTGGACGATCCCCAAAGGTCTCATCGAACCCGGCGACGATGCGATTGGCGCGGCGCGGCGTGAATTTAAGGAGGAAACCAATCTTGTCGCCGCCGGCGAGACGATCGCACTTGCGCCCGTGCGTCAGAAGAGCGGAAAGGTGGTGCACGCTTTTGCCTTGGAAGTAGACTTCGATCTCACGCTCTTTGCCAGCAATACGTTCGAGATCGAATGGCCGCCAAAATCCGGCCGATGGCGAACCTTTCCGGAAATCGATCGCATCGCCTATTTTACGCTGCTGACCGCGAAGGCAAAGATTCTCCCCTATCAGGCGCCGTTCTTGACTGAGTTGGAGAAACGCGTGGGCCCGGGCGATCGCGGCGATTGAAATTAGCGGACTTGCGGAACGCAATATAGGTCCGTTTCAGTCGCGCAACACTTGCGGCCAATCGACCTCGTCTTGCGGCAGCACCCAGGATTCGCGACGCGCCGCTTCGCGCCATTCGTTCCAAGCCGGCAGCGCCATCATCGCCCGCATATAGGAGCGCGCGGCGGCGCTAATGCCGACCGCGTAAGTATGGAATCGCCACACGACCGGAGCATACATGGCATCGGCCGCGCCGAAAGGACCAAACAAAAACGGGCCGCCGGTGCCGAACTCGCCACGGCACTCGCTCCAAATCGCGTCGATGCGGCTGACATTCGACGCCGCGCCCTCCCCGAGCGCGCGCACTTTTACCGGCCGCGCCACGTTCATCGGCAACTGGGTGCGCAGCGGCACGAATCCGGCGTGCATTTCCGAAGCGATCGCACGCGCGCGGGCTCGGGCCTCTACATTCTTCGGCCACAGACCGGCGGCGGGAAACTTCTCCGCCAGATATTCAAGAATGGCCAGCGATTCCCAGACCCGCACGTCACCGTCGATCAGAACCGGCACTTTGCCGGAACCGCCGGGCACCGTCACGCGCGCTTTGAAGTCGGCCGCGTCGAGCGCGATAACCGTTTCCCCGAAGGCGATCCCCGCGACTTTCATGGCAAGCCACGGCCGAAACGACCATGACGAATAGTTTTTATTGCCGATGATCAGATGCATCGTCATCGCGCGCGTTTTTCAATGCAGATGGCGTACAGCGCAATATTTTATAGTCGGGAGCGAAAGCGCAGGCGAGTCGGAGGCGGTCTATACCAGGCCAGCGACGACGGCGAGAAAGGAAACGAACAACACGGCGGCGGCAGCAAACATTACGGTGAGCGCAGTCTCGGCCCATTCACTAGGTGCCGGCCTAGATGCGACCGCGAATTCCATGGCTTCGTTCGGCAACGCAGCGGGCGTGTCAATCAACATTAAAAAGTCCTTCCAAAGGACGATATGCAATGCCTTATTATTCCCCAGCAGCGATAAAAGATCCGTAAACGAAGGGAGGCGGAACAAGCGCCTCGCCGCGCCGCCCCCGGCATCGTTTACGGCGCAGGGAATAATTCCGAGGTCTTGCCCGTCAGTCTGTAAATAATCAGTCCTGCCCATTCGTGGATGGCGTGATCGGTCATCTCCAAACCTTCGGGTAACGAAGTATAAAGGCGCGCAGCGTCGTCTCGTCCACGCGTGCGGTAGTCGACTGGATAGGCCTCGACGGGAAAACCGGCAGCGCGGAATACTGCGATTGCACGCGGCATGTGAGCCGCCGACGTCACGAGAATCCACCGCTCGTTGGGCTTTGGATTGGCCAGAAGATGTGAAAAGACCGCGTTCTCGACCGTGTTGCGCGATTGCTCGTCGGCAGTGATGCGCTCGTGTGTGACACCAAGTGCCACCAGCTCCTTGACCGCCACGGGTGCTTCAGGGGGTGCATCGGGATCGAGCGAACTCGTCCCGCCGGAAAAGACGATGCGCGCATTCGGAGAGCGGCGCGCGAGTTCGGCCGCGGCAGTGATGCGCTCGGCCGCGCCGTTGAGCGCGACGCTTCCGCGCGCCAGCGAAACCTCCGGATCGATCGCGCCGCCGAGGACGACGATACCGTCCGGCGATCCACGCGAAGCATCCCAGCTCGGAAAGCGCTGCTCGAGCGGAAGCATCAATATTCTTCCGAGCGGCGAATAGCCGGCGACGGCGATGAGCACGAGACTCGTGACGATCAGCCAGCTGGCAAGCCGCCGGAGCCGCGTGCACAGGAGCAGAATGCCGATCAATCCAAGCGCCATCATGAGATTCGACGGCACCGTGAATAGGCCGAACGTTTTGGAGAGATAGAAAAACATTCAATGCTCAGACAATCGCTGGCGCCGCGCCGACTCACTCGCGGCCTGGCAAGAGCCGGCGTGACGGAAGACCAGAACCGGCACCGCCAGACGTCATTCCCGTGTCTTGCGCCACGCTGCATAGCGCGCTTTCGCGTTGTCGTTCGGCGGGTAAAGACCGGGCAGTTTTACCCCTTTCTCGACTTCACTAAACACCCAACTTTCATAAAGCTCGTGTTCGGCGCCCTCCTGCGCGATGAACTCGACCATATTCCGAGGGATTACCACCGCACCGTCGTCGTCCACGACAATAACGTCGTCGGGAAAGACGGCACAGCCGCCGCAACCGATCGGCTGCTGCCAGCCGACGAAGGTCAAGCCGTTCACCGAAGCCGGCGCGGCGACGCCGGCGCACCAAACCGGCAGCGCGCTTGCCAAAACGCCCGCGCGGTCGCGCATCACACCGTCGGTGACCAGAGCGGCGACATTTCGTTTCTTCATGCGCGCACACAGGATATCACCAAATATGCCGGCGCTCGGCACACCCATCGCATCGGCGACCGCAATC
The DNA here is from genome assembly GCA_035622055.1 of Xanthobacteraceae bacterium. Taxonomy (GTDB): domain Bacteria; phylum Pseudomonadota; class Alphaproteobacteria; order Rhizobiales; family Xanthobacteraceae; genus BOG-931. Next base: position 3,256 of record DASPWC010000124.1, read on the forward strand.
ACCCCCTCCGGCATGTCCTCGATGGCGGCCCGCGTCGAAATCGGGCTGGCCCAGCTTTCCGGCGTTGCCAAATCCTCCCGCACGGGCACGAAGCGCAATGTGAACGCCGGACCCACGATCCGCACGCCACTCGAGACAAGCGGTTTCGGACCGCTCATCCAGCACCGGCGAATGCCTTTTTTCAAAAGCATCGTCGCGATCGTAGCCGTCGTTACTTTCCGCAAAATTTTGAATAGAGCGTCACTCATCGTCAGTCCTCAATGTTTATGCCGGCTTGATGCCAAGCTTTTGATCGCGGCGTCGCAGCCACGCCACGAACGGAATCGACAGCAGCACCATCCATGCTTTCCCCACCACCTGCCCGGCCAGAAAGTCGAGCGAGCCGAATGCGAGCCATAAGAACACGACGGAATCCACCACCAGGCCAACCGAGCTCGAAGCGACGACGGCGGCAACGAGCCGCCGGCGCGCGAGCGGCGTATAAACCGCAAGATCGGCGAATTCCGACAGCAAAAAGGCCGTAGCGGAAGCAATCACAAGCGAGGCAGGGGCCAATAGCGCCGAAAGAGCGCTGCCGCAAACAACAGCCAACGCCGATATCGCCGCGCCCAGCCGGCGTTGCACGAGATCGCGCAAAACGAGCGCAATTCCCGCCATCGTCACCCCGGAGGGCGCCATTAAGCCCGGCGCGACCGGCACGACGCACGGCCCGTGCGGGCCAACACAGCCGGTGCCGACATGACCGATCAGCCAATTGGCCGCGGGGATCGTGAGCGCGAAAAGCACCAG
>DASPWC010000125.1:0-3526 GCA_035622055.1 Xanthobacteraceae bacterium
GGTTGCTTCCGCTACGAGCCGGTTGCCGGCGCCGCTGCAAACGATCTCGGCATACCCGTACCCGACGCGGTCAAGGAGGAACGCTGGCATCGTTTGATGCAACATCAGCAGGCAATCTCGCAGAGGCGCCTCAAACGAAAAGTGGGTCAGCGTGAGCAAGTCATCATCGACGAGATTGGCCCGACGGGTGCCAAAGGCCGCAGCAAAGGCGACGCCCCGCAAATCGACGGAGTTGTCCATGTTACGAGCCGTCGGCCTTTGCGTGTTGGCGAGATCGCGACAGTGAAGGTCGAGCGCACCGACGCGTATGACCTACATGGGATCGTGGTTGGTTACTGAAGACGCTATAGCGCAATCAGTTTTAAACTTATTCGATTGCGGCTCCAGATGTTTTATGGGGCATGATCTTTTCGGAAAACCGGTTACGAATTTTCCGGATCATGCCTTGAGCGCCGTTTGCGAAAGCACGCGCCGCACCGCCTCGGTCAGCGTCAACAGTTCCTCATTGCTTATGGTGAGGGCCGGCGTCAAATAGACTATTGAGCCGAATGGACGAATAAAAACATTCTCGGCAATGAAGCGTTGCCGCAACGCATTGAGATCATCGATGCGTTCAAGTTCGACGACGCCGATAGCGCCCTTTACCCGCACGTCCTTGACGCCGGCCAATGCGCGGCACGGTTCGAGGCCGTGTCGCAGCAGGTCTTCAATTTTGGCGACTTGATCGAGCCGAGCTTCACGCTCGAACAAATCCAGCGAGGCATTTGCCGCGGCGCAAGCGAGTGCGTTTGCCATGAAGGTCGGCCCGTGCATGAGGGCATGTGCCGGATCGTCCGACCAGAACGCATCGAAGACCTCTTGCCGCGCCAAGGTCGCGGCGAGCGGCAATGTACCGCCGGTCAATGCCTTCGAAATCGCAAGGATATCGGGCGCAACCTGCGCTTCCTGAAACGCGAACATCGCGCCGGTGCGCCCGAAGCCGGTGAAAATTTCATCGAAAATCAAAAGGACGTCGTACCGATCGGCAAGCATCCGTAGCGTTCTAAGTACGCGCGCCTCGTGGAAGCGCATTCCGCCGGCGCCCTGTACCAGCGGCTCAACAATGATTGCGGCGATCCGTTCGGCCTGCCTAGCAAACAGTGCTTCAAGAGCCTTTGTCTTCTCCTCGTCGCTCGGCAAATCGACGACAATGTGAACCGGAAGTAAGCCGGTAAACGCCACGTGGAAACCAGTCTGCGGATCCGATACCGCCATGGCGCCTGTCGTGTCGCCATGGTAACCGCCGTTAAACGCAACGATCTGGCTCCGGCTGGACAAGCCGCGATTGCGCCAATACTGCAGCGCCATTTTTAGCGCGACTTCAACGGCAACCGACCCGGAATCGCTGAAGAAGACGCGATCAAGGCCGCTCGGGGCCATTGTCGCAGCGAGACGGCCGGCGAGCGTCAGCGCCTGTTCGTGCACCATCCCGCCGAGCATGACGTGAGGCAGAATAGCAAGCTGGCGTTCGACCGCGGCCCGGACGTGAGGATGATTGTAGCCGTGGCAGGCCGTCCACCAGGACGCGACCCCGTCGGTCAGCTCTCGGCCGTCGGCGAGCAAAATGCGGCTGCCTCGGGTCGCTGCCACCGCAAGTGGGGGCGCCATCGTCTTCATTTGCGTATAGGGCAGCCAGATGTGCTCGAGGCCGGCCGCGTACCAGGCTGGTTCAATTCCCACTATTTGCTTGTTTTTGCTAGTATTGGCAGGCATTCGGCGCTTTCATGGAGACTCAAGCCGGGACTCGAGAGTTTGGGTTGAACATGGTTTCTTTCCGAGAGGTCGTCCGCTTCTTCGGACGCACGCCGCAAACGGCCATTGTGCCTTCCAGCCGTGCCGAGGTCACGTTCGTTCGAATGGACAAAAGCCGATGCGCTCGCTCGAAGAATTCGTCGACGAAAAGCTCAGCCGCTTAGAGCAGGCGCATCTTCGCCGCACGCCCGCGATCACGGCGCGAGCCGGAATCTGGGCTGAGCGCGACGGCCGCCGCCTGCTTTCGTTCTCATGCAATGACTACCTCAATCTCAGTCAGCACCCGAACGTCATCGCGGCCGCCATCGAAGCAACGAAACGCTACGGCGTTGGGGCCGGCGCGTCTCGGCTCGTCACCGGCAATCACCCGCTCTATGCCGAACTCGAAGCAAGACTCGCGCGACTCAAAGGCACTGACGCGGCCTGTGTGTTCGGATCGGGTTACCTCGCGAATACCGGAGTCATCCCGGCTTTGATTGGTCCAGACGATCTGATCGTGATCGACGAACTGTCGCACGCTTGCATCCAGGCCGGCGCTAAGTTGAGCGGCGCCGCTATCCATCACTATCGCCATACCGACGTCGCTCATGCCGAAGCGATCCTCGCAGCACACCGGAGCAAGAAAAAGCGGGCGCTGATCGCAACCGACGGCGTGTTTTCGATGGATGGCGATCTCGCTCCGCTCGCCACACTGGCGCGGTTGGCGCAACGCTTCGATTGTTGGCTGCTCAGCGATGACGCTCATGGGCTGGGAGTGGTCGGCGGCGGCCGCGGCTCCACGTACGTGGACGGCAGGCTGCAAATGCCGGTCGAAGTGCCGCTGCAGATCGGGACGCTGTCCAAGGCCGTCGGCGCCTACGGGGGATATTTATGCGCCTCGCGGGCGGTGGTTGACTTGATCTGCACGCGGGCGCGCACGTTCATTTATTCGACCGGCTTGCCCCCTGCTATCGTTGCCGCGGCGATCGCCGCTCTCGATGTAATCGAGGGTGACAGAACTTATGTGGACAAGCCGTTACGCAAGGCCAAGCTGTTCACTCGAGCGCTCAATTTGCCGGACGCCGAGAGTGCAATCGTGCCAGTGATCGTTGGCGCGAGCGACGACGCACTCACGGCATCGAATTTCCTTCGCGACAAAGGTTTTCTCGTGGTCGCGATCCGTCCACCCACGGTGCCGACAGGCACGGCGCGTTTGCGCTTTGCCTTTACCGCCCGGCACGAGGATGGCGATATCGCGCGCCTGGCGAAGCTTGTGCGGACGCATGTGTTGAGGCACTGACCCTTGACCGCGATCTTCATTACCGCGACGGGAACCGACGTTGGAAAAACCTTTGTCGGCGCCTCGCTCATCCGGCATTTGCGGCAAATGGGTCGTATCGTGGAGGCGATCAAACCGGTCGTCAGCGGGTTCGATCCGGATCGTCCTGAAGCAAGCGATCCGGGCATTCTGCTTCAGGCCCTCGATCTGCCAGTGACGCCGCAGGAGATCGAGCGGATCTCACCTTGGCGATTCCGCGCCGCCGTGTCGCCAGATCTGGCCGCGCAGCGGGAGGGACGCCGTATCGATGTCGATGCGGTCATTTCCTATTGCCAAGACGTTGTCGAGCGGCGGCAGGATATATTGCTGATTGAAGGTATCGGCGGAATCATGGTGCCGCTCGACGAACAGCGCACTGTCCTTGACGTGATGATGGCCCTGCAATTGCCATTGATCCTGGTTGCGGGCTCTTACCTC
>DASPWC010000126.1:0-7265 GCA_035622055.1 Xanthobacteraceae bacterium
ATTCCGGTCGGCGTTCTCGGCAATAACGGGATTCTTTTTTCGGAAAGCGCGCTTAAGGCGGCTCATTTCATCGAACTGTGCTGCCAGCGCCGCATACCGCTTTTGTTCCTGCAGAATATTTCGGGTTTCATGGTCGGCCGCGACTATGAGGCCGGCGGCATCGCCAAAGACGGCGCCAAGATGGTGACGGCGGTCGCCTGCGCACAGGTGCCGAAGATCACTGTGGTGATCGGTGGATCCTACGGCGCCGGCAATTACGGAATGTGCGGGCGCGCCTATGGGCCGCGCTTTCTCTTTACCTGGCCGAACGCACGCATTTCGGTGATGGGCGGCGAACAGGCGGCTTCGGTGCTTGCGACGGTGCGCCGCGAAAACATCGAAGCCGAGGGCAAAAAATGGTCCGAGGTCGAAGAAGAGGAATTCAAGCAGCCGATCCGCGACCAGTACGAAACCGAAGGCAATCCCTATTACGCAACCGCGCGGCTGTGGGACGACGGCATCATCACGCCAGCCGAAACGCGCCGCGTGCTCGCGCTGTGCTTTTCAGCGACGCTCAATGCGCCGATTCCGGAGACAAAGTTCGGCGTCTTCAGGATGTGAATTTTGGAGACAAATCATGCCCAAAACCGTCGAACATATTCACTGGCCGGATGCGCCTGATGTATGGATGCCTTATGCGCCGGCGATCAAAGTGAAAGGCGGCACCACGGTCTATTTAGCCGGCGTCACGGCGGCGCCCGTCTACCATCACCATCCGCATCGACCCGAGGAATTCGACCATTTGCCACGCGACATGGCGGGGCAGGCGCGTGCAGCGCTGGAGAATCTCAAGCGCGGGCTGCAGGCCGTGGGCGCCGGATTTTCCGACGTCGTCACCGCGGACCGTTTCGTTACCGATCTCACCGACCAGGATGCGCTCAATCGCGTTTGGGGCGAGTACTTTCGCGATGCGAAACCGGCGACGACCACGGTTCAGGTCGTGCGGCTGGCCACCGATCCGCGCTGCCTGGTCGAGATCAATGCCATCGCGGTGATCGATTGACGATCAGCGATGGAACAGCCACATCAAAGCACTGAGCACGATACTGATAAGGATGCAGGTGACGAGAGGAAAATAGAAGCTTGTGTTCCCACGCTGGATCACGATGTCACCGGGCAATCGGCCGAGCCCGATCCGCGAAAACAATGGCCACGCCATCCCGGCGAGCAGGAATGCCACTCCAATTCCGATGAGCACGCGCTGCATATTTGCTTGACCTCGTCGAGACGCGGGCAGTCGAGACGTGGGGATGACGGCGCGAGCAATCAAGAGTAAGCGAAAAGGGAGCCCGGAGAAAGCAATGACCGAAGCGTACAAAATCGCGTTGATCGTCGGTACCGGCTCGGGGCTTTCCGCCTCGCTGGCGCGCGCCTTCAGCAAGCAGGGCCTCAAGGTCGCGGTGGCCGCCCGCCGCGCCGGCAATCTCGAAATGCTGGCGAAGGAAACGGGCGCCAAAGCCTTTTCATGCGATGCGACCCGGCACGCCGAAGTCACAAGGCTGTTTTCCCAGGTGAACGATGCGTTCGGGTCGCCGGACGTGGTGGTTTACAACGCCAGCTATCGCACGCGCGGTCCTTTTATCGAGCTCGATCCGGCCGAGGTTGAAAAGTCGATCGCGGTTACGGCCTTTGGCGGATTTCTTGTTGCGCAGGAGGCGGCCAAGCGCATGGTGCCGCGCGGTCACGGCGCGATTCTCTTTACCGGCGCTTCCGCGAGCGTGAAGGGTTATGCCCAATCGGCGCCCTTTGCCATGGGAAAGTTTGCGTTGCGGGGGCTCGCCCAAAGCATGGCGCGAGAATTGTCTCCTCACGGTATTCATGTCGGGCACGTTGTCATCGATGGCGGCATTCGCAGCCAAAGCCGTCCGGTGCCGCCGGACAAGCCCGACAGCATGCTCGACCCCGACGCCATCGCCGAGAATTATTTGCATCTTCTGCGGCAACCGCGGAGCGCGTGGGCGTGGGAGATCGAGCTACGGCCTTGGGTCGAGAAATTTTGAAGCCGAGGACGCGAGCAGCGCGTATAATCGCATCCTCAAAAGGAGTGGCGTTAAAAAACGGCATGAAGTTAGCGCTAGTCAAAATCGCGCTGTTTGTGACGGCGCTCGTCGCCGCGACGAGCGTTTGTGCTCAGACGCGTCACCATCACGAACGCGAGCAGAAAGAAACGGATCACCCCGCTCCGGCCATCTCGGTCGACAAGCGGGACACGGTCGTACCGGCGCCGGGTGCGTTCGGCGGCCGGCCCTATTGGCTGGCGCTTGCGCAGTGCGGCGGCATCTATTTCAAGCTCAATGTGCTTTACGCGGCCGTCGCCGTGCAGGCACGTGTGGTTAAGCCCGATCCCAAGCTCAACTCCGAATACACTCAAAAGCTCAATGATGCGATCAAAACAGCGACTGCTTTTTTCAGCGGCGCGGAGCATTTCTTGATGACCGATCGCAATCTCGAACGAATCGATGCGGTCCTGATCTACGATGAGCAATCGCGCGCGGCGGCGGACCGGATCAAGAGCGTCGAAGCCGGCCTTGGCGCGGCGAAAGCCTGTCCCGCGCTTTACGAAGCGTGCCAAAAAGGCTTCGCGAAGGCCTGCAACGAATCGCTTGCGCCCATGAGCTAGTTTTCCGGTCGGATCGAGAGGGGTTCTGATGAGACCGATCATTGCAATGATCGTTGCGGGCGCCGTTATCGCTTCAGGCACAGCAGGTGCGCAGGACGCGGCCAAGCAGAATGAGCCGGGGGAGGAGACGTCGGCGGATTTTGCCGGTCTGGGAGAAATCATGGCACTGCAGCAGATGCGTCACATCAAGCTTTGGTTTGCGGGCGAAGCGGCCAACTGGCCGCTTACCGATTACGAAATCGGCGAACTTAAAGAAGGCTTTGAAGATGTAACGAAGCTTCTCGGCGGCGATATCGTGAGCCAGCACGTCGGTACGTCTATGTCTGATCTCCAAAAGTCAATCGACGGCAAGGACAGCGCCGCGTTCGCCGCCGCTTTCGACAAGCTCAGCGCCGGGTGCAATGCGTGCCACCGCGCGCTCGATCATGGATTCATCGTGATCCAGCGTCCGCAATTGCTGCCCTACAGCAACCAGGACTTCACCCCCCAGAAGCAATAGTCCTCGGCGCAGCAGCCGCCTTCGGGCTTCGATTCGGGGCTAACTGCGCGAGCCGCCGTCACCTCAATGCGAGCATCATGCATTTCGGGCCACGGGGGCTCGGTGGGCCGGTCAAATGATGGAACTCGGCCATCCCGGCGCGCCTATCCGCCCTAAGGCTATGTTCTCGCAGGCTTTCTCGCCTTAGGGGCGTTGCCTTGGGAAAGTGGCTTTGTTCTTGAATTATCGGGCAATACGGCCATACTGCACGCATTGTGCCGCGCAGCACGGGGTGGGGATTCCTTGGAACAGCAGCGCAACGACATCACAGCCTTGCCGGCATCGACCGCCTGCAATGTGCTCATGATCTATCCGCGCTTCATGGCGGACTCGTTCTGGAATTTCTCGGAAGCCTGTGAACTCGTCGGCGCGCAGTATCCCGCCATCCCTCTGGGATTGATCACGGTGGCGGCGCTATTGCCGAAGTCATGGAACATCCGGCTCGTCAACCGCAATACCGAGGACCTCGCCGAGAGCGATCTCGCATGGGCCGATATGGTCATGACCGGCGGCATGCTCTTTCAACAATCGGATTCGCTCGATCTTATCGAGATGTGTCGCGCGCGCGGCTTGCCCGTCGTCGTCGGCGGTCCGGATGTCAGTTCCAGTCCGCATCGCTATGCCGCAGCGAATTTCCGCGTCATCGGCGAAGCCGAGGGCATCATCGACAAATTTATCGCAGCCTGGGAGGAAGGCCAGCGCGAGGGGACTTTCGAAGCGCCGAAATTCCAGGTTGACGTGACCAAGACGCCGATTCCGCGTTTCGACCTTCTGAAATTCGAACAGTACCTTTACATCGGCGTGCAGTTTTCGCGCGGTTGTCCGTTCACCTGCGAATTCTGTGACATTATCGAGCTATACGGCCGCTCGCCGCGTACGAAAACGCACGCGCAAATGCTTGCGGAGCTCCAGGCGCTTTACGATCTCGGCTATCGCGGTCACGTCGATTTCGTTGACGACAACCTCATCGGCAATAAGAAGGCGATCAAAGCTTTCCTACCGGCACTCGAGGGCTGGATCAAAGAACACGACTATCCGTTCGAGTTTACTACCGAGGCTTCGCTCAATCTCGCCGACGATCAGGAATTGCTGCAGATGCTTCGGAAGACGAATTTCTTCGCGATTTTTGTCGGCATCGAGAGCCCGGACGAGGAGACGCTAGCGGCGGCGCGCAAGAAGCAGAATACGCGGCGCAGCATTGCCGAAAGCGTTCACAAAATCTATCACGCCGGCATGTCGGTCACCGCAGGTTTCATTGTCGGCTTCGATACCGAGAAAGGGTCGATCGCCCAGCCTATGGTCGACCTCATCGAAGAAGCTAATATCCCGATCGCGATGGTCGGCCTTCTCTATGCACTGCCGAATACGCAGCTGACGCGTCGGCTGGCGCGCGAGGGGCGCCTGCATGTCGACCACGACGCGGCGCCGGCCGGAAAAGGCGACCAGTGCACGGCTGGGGTGAACTACGAGACCAAACGGGCGCGCTTGGACATTTTGCGCGATTACCGGAACGTTCTCGACAAGATTTACGATCCGGATACGTTCTGCGGCCGCCTGGAAAGACTCGCGGCGATGCTCGATTGCTCCGATCGGCGGAAGGAGTTACCGCAAGGCGATATCCGCGGCAGGGTCAGCACCATCAAGCTGGTGCACGAGCTGATGTCGCGTCTCCCCGAAGGCCGCGAAAGATTCTGGAAGGCCTTCATGAAGTGCATGTCGATCAATCCCAACTCGGTGCGCGGCATTGTTACGCTCATGGCGTTCTATCTTCATGTCGGTCCTTATTCGCGCTACGTGATGAAGCAAATCGACCGGCAAATCGAAGACCTCGAGCAAGGCCGCTTTGTTGCGCCGAAATTGCTGCCGCCGGTCGAACCGGAGCGGTTGGCCGTCAACGCCTAGTCTCAGTCATCGTCAAGGTTCATTGGATGGCTGTGCTTTAGCGCCTGCAGCCGTTTTCCCCAAGATCATTTGATAGCGCATTCAATAGTGCGTCTGGTCGATCCCCGGCACGCTCAGCAGCGATGAGATCGATTGGCCGCGGAGGTCATAGACACGGGAATAAACGACGCCTTCGCGCGCGATGTCGAACAAAACCGGCGCGTCGAGTTTGGCGCAATAGAATTCGCCAAGCACCATCGCAAAGTCGGCGCCATGCGGGTCCCACGTCGTCGTAAACTTCGGTCCAAGCGCGACCACCACCGGCGGATGGGGGCCACAGACTGCGACAGTCCATTGACCGCGCCGCGGCGTCTCATGGCGTTCTGCGAGATCGGCAAGCAGACGGCGCGACGCCTGGGTGAACGACAGACCCCAATAATCGAGCATGAAATTTCGCCGCGCGCCGCTCACGCCGCCGGCGATGTGGTTATAATCGGTGTACTCGTAGGGGTGCAGCCGCACCATGTCGACAACCGGAGAGGCAACGCCGAGGAAAAGAGCAAGCGCGCCGGCGCCAAGCGCAATGTTCCCATATGGGCGAAGCCCCTCGGCTATTCGCGCGCCGGCGAGACCGCCAAGAGCCGCGAACGGCGGCAGCACGAAGACGAAATGACGGACGCCGTTGTACATGGCGGGACGCATGGCGACGGTGATCAAAATCGGCAGCAGCGCGCCGAGCAGCGTCGAAAATAGCGCCGCTCGGTGCCCGGCCCCGGTCGCGCTGCGATCGCCGCTCTTCGCGACGATGACAAGCGCGCCCGCAACACCGCAAATTCCCAGTGCCAGCATCAGTTCGGGAAGCTGTACCGCAAAGAGCGTGGGCACGTAGCTTCGCGGCATGTCGATGACCGGGATTAGCTGGCCGTTAAAAAGCTCTCGCCATGGCTTTTCGAAAAAATTGGAGAAGTATTCGACCGCACGGAACGGATTGAGCGGCGATATCACGCTCCAGGGCCAGACCAAGCCCATGACAAGATAGGCGAACACGCACGCCGGAACGAACGGGACAAGAAACAATCCGCATTCGCTCAACGCGGGTTTGATACCGTTCACCCGCGCCCTTACCGCGATGATGAACGGAAGCGGCAACAGGGCGTTCATCACGGCGAAGCCGCCTAGCACCCGCGCCCCAATCGCGAGGCCGACGCCCAGTCCACAAAGCGCGACGGTCGGCACCGAGGAGCGCGGGTATTCCTGAAACGCGCGGACCACGCCAAGGAGCGCGATCGCCATGATCGCCGCGAAAGGCCCATCCTTGGCGTTGATAAACATGTGACCGTAGTAGAGCGGGCAGGTGGCGAGGAGGAGGATCGACAGCAGGCCGGCAAGGGGGGCGCCGAGCCTTCGTCCGAGGCGCCACGTCGCGAACAAACCGACTAGTCCGATCAGAGCCCCAAAAAGCCGGCGCGTTTCGAATAAGCCGAGCGGCAGGATTTTTGCGGCCAGGGTGACGAGAATGTCGAAGCCGCCGCCGTACATGTAAAGATTCACAAACGAGAGCGCGCGCTGGTCGCTAAAACCGGAACGATAAAGCGAGACGAGCAGCGCGCCATATTGGGAGTGGGTGTAGTCGTCCCAACCGAGGCCGTAGTCCCGAAAAGTGAAAAGAGCCGCCGCCGCGGTCAGCGCCAAAACGACAACGGCCATTCCATCCATCCAGCGCTCGGATGGGATGGCTTTTGAACGTAAGGGGAGGGCAGTCACCGCAACTTCATGCACGCTCGGCCCCGGTCCCAGATCGCCGCTCAACTCATGAAACGCGTGAACCGCGCTGGCAATGCGGCAATGCGCAGCAATATTTGACGGTGTTCGCGTTCGCTTCGGCAGTGGATTGCGCGGATGCGAAAAGCGGGGCTTCAAGCGCCCCGCTTCCGCCGATCGATTGCGTTCCTGAAGCGCTTATTTCATGGCTGCGTCGAACATTTCGCCGACGTGATCCCAATTCACCAGATGATCCAAAAACGCCTTGAGGTAGTCCGGCCGCCGATTGCGGTAGTCGATGTAGTAGGAGTGCTCCCAGACATCGCAGCCAAGAATTGGTTTGGCGCCATGGACCAGGGGATTCTCGCCGTTGGGCGTTTTCATGATTGTGATCTTGCCGTCTTTGACCGCGAGCCAGCACCAGCC
>DASPWC010000127.1:0-2140 GCA_035622055.1 Xanthobacteraceae bacterium
CCGTTTCAATTCCTCTTCGCGCCCTGGACCGATCGGCGCAGCAACGCGTACAGGCTGCCGCCGGTTGCCGCGCCGAGGACGTAGACGACGAGCGTCAAGATCGCGAGCGGCGCGCGGATGCTGAATTGAAGGAAGGACACCGTGACGAAATCGCGGTTCTGCACGCAGAACATGACGATCGCCGCCGCAAACAGAATGACAATCAGGAGATAAAACCAGCGCATGACAGCCTCTCGCATTTTGGCGGGATCGGACCGCGGCGCAGCCCTGCTCCTTGACGACACGCGCGGCCGGAACGCCCAAGCACAAGCGCCTATCATTATAGGATATTGCGCGCGGCAATGGACCGCCGATTTTGCGGCGGCAGTCGTCTTGACACAGCGCGCACCGGGCCTCACTCAATGCCGCCGCCGAACAGGAAACGGGAAGCATGAACATCAGACCGCCGCGCATCGGCCCGCAGCCGTGGGAGATCGTACGAAACAAGCTCGACCAGTCGCTGCCGTTCGCCAATATGCGCGACACGCCGTATTACCGAGACGCCGTGTGGGAGCAGTTCTCCGCCAAAGAATATGAACGCCGCTACCGCGCGCTACGGGCGAAAATGCGCGAGCAAAAACTCGACGCGCTCATCGTTCCGGGTGGCCCGAGCCACTGGAGTTTCGGCGGCGGCATGCTGTGGCTGACCGGCCATTGGGAATGGCACGCGCTCGCAAGCTACGTTCTCGTCCCGCTCGAAGGCAAACCCACGTTGATTTATTCCATGGGCGGAACGCATGCCGAAGCGGTGCGCCGCCACGTCGAAATCGCCGTGAAGGACGTTCGCCATAGCCGCAACGGACGCTACGCCGACGTCATGGTGGAACGCCTGCGGGAACTGAAGCTCGAGCGCAGCCGCATCGGGCTGATGGAGATCGATCCACGCCACGCGGATTACCTCCCGGTCAATCAGTACAACGTGCTGCGCGAGAACCTGCCCGACGCCGAGCTCATATTTACGCAAGGCTTTCTGCACGAATTGCTGTCGGTGCACAGCGCGGAAGAGCTCGATTGCGTGCGAAAAGCCGGCAAGCTTTGCCAAAACGCGATGGAAGCGATGGTGGAGCGCGCACGGCCGGGCGTGAAGGAATATGAGCTGCGCGCCGCGGCGGGCGCCGCCATTCTCGAGGGTGGCGGCGATATCGATTTCCTGATCATCGGCTCCACGCCGATGGCCAACCCAGCGCTGATTTTCGGCAACCCCCGCCCGTCCGCGCGCGTCCTGCAAAAGGGCGACATCGTCAACATGGAGCTCGCCGCCGGCTATCGCGGCTATACCGCGCAGATCGGCTCGCCGATCTGTCTCGGCGAACCCACGGCGATGGTGCGCAAATTCTGGGGAGAGATCGCGCTGCCGGGCTATCGCCGCATCGTCGCCGAGATCGCGCCGGGCAAGCCGGCCGAAGCTATGCGCCAAGCGAGCAAATTTTTTCGCGACAACGGCTACCAGTCGCGCCCGACCCAGGTGCACGGCATCGATCTCGTCACCGATAAGCCGCATGTCGTGGCCGAGCATGTTTCGGCGGAAAAATTCGAGGAAGTGCTCAAGCCGGGAATGGTGATCATGGCCGAGCCTAACCCCATCACCGCGGACGGCCTGTTCGGCATTTTCTTGGGCCACACCTTCATCGTGACCGAGAACGGCCACGAAGTGGTCGACCATTTCCCGCTGGAGATCGCGGTGGCCGGGTGATGCTGATTCCGCATGGCCTTTCGGCCGGTCCCGAAAACGACCTCAACGTAAAAACTTGAAATCGCAGCCCTCGTCGGCGCCGAGGATCTGCTCGGCAAAAAGCTTGGCATAGCCGCGCTCGGGGATGGCGGGCTTGCCCGGCGCCGCAGCCGCGCGCTTTTTCAGTTCGGCCTCATCGACCAGAAGCTCGATGCGGCGCTTCTTGACCGAGAGCCGGATGCGGTCGCCGCTGCGCACCAGGCCGAGCGGCCCGCCGGAAGCGGCATCGGGCGTGACATGCAGCACGATGGTGCCGAAGGCGGTGCCGCTCATGCGCGCGTCGGAAACGCGGATCATATCCTTCACGCCGCGCTGCGCGAGCTTTTTGGGGATCGGCAGGTAACCGGCTTCCGGCATGCAAGCGGCCGC
>DASPWC010000128.1:0-5407 GCA_035622055.1 Xanthobacteraceae bacterium
AGGGGCCGCCGCTCATGAACGCCAAGGAAAAGGCCGCGCTCGGATCGATCGCCGCCTCGGCCGGCCTGGCCGGCGCGAAGGCCATTGTCGGTCTGCTCACCGGCTCGCTTGCGATTCTCTCGGAAGCTGGCCATTCGCTGCTCGATCTTTCGGCCACGATGCTGACCTATTTCGCCGTGCGGATTTCCGGCAAGCCGGCCGACGCTGAGCATCAATTCGGCCACGGTAAGATCGAAAGCGTTACGGCCCTTGCCGAAACGGCGCTCTTGTTTCTGCTCACGGCTATCGTCGTTTTTGAGGCGGTGCAGCGGCTTATCGGTGCGCGCACGCCCGCCGTCGAGGCGACCGTCGCGGCCTTTGTCATCATTGCCGGTTCGATCGTGATCGATTTCTTGCGCGCGCGGACGCTCGAACGAGTCGCCAAGGCGACGGCGAGCGAAGCGCTTGACGCCGACGCACTGCATTTTCGTTCCGATATGTGGTCGTCGATCGCGGTATTGATCGGGCTCTGCGGCGTGGCGCTGGGCTATCCGTGGGCCGACGCGGCGGCCGCGATTGTCGTCGCGGTGTTCATCGCCATCGCTGGCTACCGCCTCGGCCGCCGCACCATTGACACACTTACAGATACAGCGCCGGCGGGAGTGAGGGAGCGCGTGGCCGCCATCGCGCGCCAAGTCCCTGGCGTGGTTGCGGTGGAACGCGTGCGGGCGCGGCCGGCGGGCGCGGTGCTGTTCGTCGAACTTGGCGTTGGCGTCAGCCGCACGGCGCCCCTCGATCGCGTCGCCACGATCAAGGAGCAGCTGACCCGCGCGATCCGCGCCGATATTCCGGCGGCCGAGCTCACCATCACCACGGAGCCCCGTGCGCTCGACGACGAGACGGTGCGCGAGCGCGTCATGGTGATCGCGCGCGATCTCAGCCTCGCGATTCATCACGTCGCGGTTCAGACCGTCGCTGGCCGGCTGTCCGTTTCGGTAGACCTCGAAGTCGACGGCACTGAACCACTTGGCGCCGCTCACGAAACCGCAAGCCGCCTGGAAGAGGCCGTACGGGAGGAGCTCGGGCCAGACGTGGAAGTGGAGACTCATATCGAGCCGCTCCCGGCCGACGTTCTGGCCGGCCGCGACGCCGACCCTGCGCGCACTGTGCAAGTACGGCAGTTTTTGACGTCGCTCGCGGTGGAGATTCCCAATCTCGGCGAGGTGCATGACGTGCGCGTGCGAGAAACCCCAGCGGGCGAAATCGTCAATTTTCACTGCCATGTCGATCCCGCGCTTTCGGTAAGTTCCGTTCACGATATGGTCGATGCGCTGGAACGCCGGCTGCGCCGCCAATTTCCGACAATCCAGCGCGTTATCGGCCATGCCGAGCCCCGGCGGTAGCGCCGCTTTCCATCGGCAGTCAAAGCTTCTACACATCCACACCATGCGCACCGAAGAACCGAGGCCGATCCGCCTCGAGGACTATCGACCGCCCGATTGGCTCATCGAAACCGTCCAGCTCGACGTCTCGCTGCATCCGACCGCGACGACCGTTCGCGCCAAGCTCAAGCTCAAGCCCAATGGCGCCGTGGCGCCGGCCCCACTCGTGCTCGACGGCGACGAACTTAAGCTTCGCTCGATCCGCGTCGACGGCAAGCTCCTGCCCCAGGAAAGCTTCGTCGCGACGCCCGATCGGTTGACCGTCGCTCAGGTACCGCATCGCCCGTTTGAGCTCGAGATCGAAACGCTCGTCGATCCTGCGGACAACACCAAGCTAATGGGGCTCTATCGCGCCGGCGCAACCTATTGCACGCAATGCGAGGCCGAAGGGTTTCGCCGCATCACCTACTTCCTCGACCGGCCTGACGTCATGGCGGTCTATACGACGCGGATCGAAGCTGAAAAAAGCGAAGCTGCCGTCCTTCTCGCTAACGGCAATCTCATCGCGCATGGGGACGTGCCGGGCACGTCCCGACATTTCGCGGTGTGGCACGATCCGTTTCCGAAGCCGTCCTATCTTTTCGCTCTGGTCGGCGGGAATCTCGCATGCGTGAAGGACAGTTTCACCACGATGTCTGGACGCAATGTCGCGCTTGCCATCTATGTCGAGCCCGGCAAGGAAGACCGTTGCTCCTACGCCATGGACAGCCTCAAGCGCGCCATGCGTTGGGACGAAACGGCCTTCGGGCGCGAATACGATCTCGATATTTTCATGATCGTCGCCGTCTCCGCGTTCAATATGGGCGCGATGGAGAACAAGGGCCTGAATATCTTTAACGATAAATACGTCCTTGCCTCGCCCGCGAGCGCGACCGATAGCGACTACACAAGCATCGAGGCGGTGATCGCCCACGAATATTTTCACAACTGGACCGGCGACCGCATCACCTGTCGCGACTGGTTTCAGCTTTGCTTGAAGGAAGGGCTCACCGTTTTTCGTGACCAGGAATTTACCGCCGATCAGCGATCGCGAGCCGTCGAGCGCATCAGCGATGTGCGCGGGCTGCGTTCGCATCAATTCGTCGAGGATGCGGGACCGCTTGCGCATCCGGTGCGGCCCCGGCTCTATCATGAGATCAACAACTTCTACACGTCGACCGTTTACGAAAAAGGCGCCGAGGTCGTGCGCATGATCCGCACGCTTCTCGGCGCAGAGACGTTCCGCGAGGGAATGGACCTTTACTTCACGCGGCACGATGGACAAGCCGCGACAGTCGAACAGTTCGTGCAATGCTTCGCCGACGTGAGCGGCCGCGACATGAGTGAGTTCATGCTCTGGTATTCGCAGGCTGGAACGCCGGAAGTCACGGTGGCGCCCCATTATGACGCGCGCGCCGGCACCTACCGGCTCGATATCGCGCAGAACGTACCGCCGACGCCAGGCCAGCCCGACAAAAAACCGATGGCCATTCCTCTCGCGCTCGGGCTTGTCGGCGCCGACGGGGAAGACTTGCCGCTCATGCTTGACGGCAAGCCGTTCCCACGCGGGGTCATCGAACTGACGCAGCCAAGCCAGTCATTCGCTTTTACGAACGTGACCGAGCGGCCGATTCCATCGCTCAACCGCGGCTTTTCAGCGCCCGTTAAACTTGCGGTGCCGATCGAACCCGACGATCTGCGCTTTCTCGCAGCCCATGATTCCGATCCGTTCAACCGATGGCAGGCCATACAGACTTTGGCGATGGCTTCGCTTAAGGCCGGTGTCGCGGCCCTGCGCTCGGGTGCGCGGCCGAGCGTCGACGACGGGTTGATGACGGCGCTGGGCGCCGTGCTCGACGACTCCGCGCTCGAGCCTGCCTTCATCGCGCTGACGCTATTGCCGCCGAGCGAGGCGGAACTCGCGCGCGAAATCGGCCGTGACGTCGATCCGGACGCGGTTTTCGCCGCGCGCCGCGAGTTGCGCGCTGCAATCGGCGAGCGCCACGGCGCGGCGCTGGCCGACGCCTACCGGCGCATGATCACTCCCCGTCCCTACCGGCCGGACGCGCAGGGCGCGGGAAGGCGCGCGCTGAAGAACGCCGCCCTGAGCCTTTTAGCAACGACGGCCGGCGAACAAGCGATCGCGCGCGCCTTCGCTCAATACTGCAACGCCGACAATATGACCGACCGCATCGCGGCAGTCGAAACGCTCACGCTGCACGACCGGGCCGAACGTGCGGAAGTGCTCGACGACTTCTATCGCCGTTACGCCGAAGATCCGCTCATCATCGACAAATGGTTTTCGCTTCAGGCAACAATTCCCGAGTCGGCGACTCTCGATCGCGTGCGCGCCTTGACCGAACATCCCGCCTTTTCAGCCAGCAATCCGAACCGCATCCGCGCCCTGGTCGGAGCGTTCGCGCAGGGCAATCAAACCCAATTCAATCGCCGCGACGGAGCCGGTTATGACGTTGTCGCCGATTTCGTGCTCGCGCTCGATCCGAAGAACCCGCAAGTCGCCGCGCGACTGATGGGCGCGTTCCGTTCGTGGCGGGCGCTGGAAGCCCAGCGCCGCGCGCGCGCCGAAGCGACCTTGCGCCGCGTTGCGGCAGCCTCGTCATTGTCGCGCGACGTTCAAGACATTGTCGCGCGCACATTGGCCGAGAATTGAGACACATACCCGGACGCGGCGCCCTCCTGTGTCTTAGATTTATTTTTCCACTGCCGGGGAAACCGGCTCGACCAAACCCTGCCGAAGACCGAAATAGAACAGCTCAATATCGGAATCCACGCCGAGCTTTGACTTGATCGCGTAGTGATAGTTCGCCACGGTCTTACGACTTAGGTTGAGCGCCGACGCGATTTCGTCGGTTGATTTCGCGTTTAGGATCATACGGAAAATTTCGAACTCGCGCGGCGAAAGCCCATGCAGCCCCGTTTTCTCTCCCTGCACCCGATCAAGTGCAAGAGCTTCGCTGATCTCGGGACAAACCGCCAGCCGGCCGTCCGCAACATCGCGCACGGCTTTCACCAGAAGATCGGGAGGACTGCTTTTGGTGATGTAGCCTTTGGCTCCGGCGCGGAACGCCTGCAGAGCGTAAGCGACCTCGCTGTGCATTGTGAACACCAGGACGCGCGCCTCAGAGTCCAACTCACGGATATGGGAGATTGCGTCGATGCCGCCGCGGCCCGGCATCGAAATATCCATGATGACGACATCCGGCCGTGTATCCTTATAGTATTGATAGGCCGACGCGGCATCGCCGGCCTCACCCACGACTTTTAGTCCTTCGTGTTTGGCAAGGAGCGAACGGTAACCTTCGCGAACGATGGCGTGGTCGTCCACAATAAGGATTCGGATTGATTGCCGGCTCATTGCAGGAGTTCCACGGGTGCCTCGAATGGGATCATAGCGTGGAGCCTGAAGCCCTTACTACCGAGGTCAATCACATCTAATGTTCCGCCGAGCGCCGTGACACGTTCGCGCATGCCGATTAAACCGAGACCGTTACTTTCCTCAGCCATGCCGCTTTCAACCGCTCTACACCCATCGTCCTCGATCGTCAGCGCCAGCCAATGCCGCAGAGGCGTGGTTTTCTCCCCCGCCTCCGGACCGTAGCTGAGTGCGACGCGGGCTTGCCCCGCATGCGCGTGTTTGTTGATGTTAGTTAGACCTTCCTGGACTATTCGATAGACATGAGACGCCGCTGTTCGCGGCAGCGCTTGGAGGTCGCCGTCTATCTCAAGAGAGACTTTCAATTGCCCGTCCGCGCGCCGTTCTTGATCCCTGGCCAGTGTCGAAAGGCTGGCGGCGAGCCCAAAGTCATCGATCTCGGGCGGACGGAGAGTCCGCAACGTGTTGCGAAGAGATCGCATGATCGCAATCGATGTCTGCAAAAGGCTGTTTGCCTCAGGCACCAGCGCCGGGCATTCGGTCGCGGCCGTCGTCTTGATCGACGCGGCTATCGCGCTCATAGCGCTCAGACTTTGAGCAAGTTCATCGTGTA
>DASPWC010000129.1:0-5262 GCA_035622055.1 Xanthobacteraceae bacterium
TATCGCGGGCCGGGCTACGCAAGGCGTCATCGTGTTTTCGACCGCGCAACACGAGCGGGTAGCTTCGGTCGAGCGGCTGACGGAAGAGGGCGAGGACAACGACGGCGAATAGTCCTATCGTGTCAGCAACTTAAGAAACTCAAACGCCAAGGCATTGTGATGAAAGCCGATCAGCAGTCCTGGTAGACCCGATTCACCGCGATCCGGCGGACCCAGGCGATCATGAGGCCCGATGACGTTACCGTTTAGTCTTAAGGATATCACGATTCATCCGGTCATCGAGCAGCAAGGGGCTTTTTTCGATGCATTGGGATTCTTTCCAGCGCTCACCAAAGATCTGCTCGACGAGAATCGCGCTTGGCTTCAACCAGCCTTCGTCGATGCCAATGACCGGCTGGTGTTGTGCATTCAGAGCTTTGTTGTCAAAACAGCGCGCCACAAAATCCTGATCGATGCCTGCGTTGGCAATTATAAGCCGCGGCCGTCGCGCCCGTTCTGGAACATGCTGAACAGCGATCGCTTCGAAAAGGGACTTGCGGCTGCGGGCCTCGCCGTCCACGACATCGACTATGTGATGTGTACGCATCTGCACACCGACCACGTCGGGTGGAATACGCGCCTCGAAAACGGCCGCTGGGTACCGACATTCCCCAATGCGACCTACATCATGGCCGACCGCGAGCTCGCGCACTGGACGCAACGCGAGAAGGAAAATCCGCAGGACGTACCGTGGATCACCGACTCCGTTTTGCCGATCATTGCCGCTAAGCGCGCCAAGCTCGTCAAGAGCGATTTCGTCTTCGACGATCAGATACAATTTATTCCAACGCCGGGCCACACCATCGACCACTATTCAGTGTTGGTCGGCCGCCCCGGGGCGGATGTGCTGATCACCGGCGACATGATCCATTCGCCGTTGCAGGGGAAATATCCGGAACTCGGGATGATGGCCGACTACGATTCGGCGCAGGCCGGAAAAACGCGGCGTAAAGTCTTCGATCGGTTCTGCGAGGAGTCCACGATCATGTGCGCGACTCATTTCCCGACGCCCTCGACAGGTCACGTGCGTCGCTGGGGCGACGGCTACAAATTCATTGCAGTTGCCGATTGATTCGAAGGTTGCGGCCTTTCGACCGCGCGCACCAAGAATTCGGACTCGAACGAAGGTGACGCCACCGCAAATCGGCGAGGATTTTCGGCTTTTTGAAAAAGCGGTTCCGTACTGGCTTTCGGCGCGCAAGCTGAATATCGTTTGCATGTTTGCGGTCATGGGATTGCCGAATGCCCGACTATTACGCTGTGCTCGCCGGGGCGGTCGTTGATCTCGAAATCAACGATGCAGCGACACGCGCGGAACTGTACGAGCGCGCTCGAAAGATCATTGTCGCCGAGTTACGCAGGAAAAATCCAAATATATCCGCGCTGGTGGTAACGCGCGAACAGGCCGCGCTCGAAGCGGACATTCGCAAGATCGAGGCGAAATATGCGCCGCCCGCGCCCAAGAAGGAGAGCAATCGGAAGAAACGGGACTTCGCCGCGCCGGAGGAATTAGGCGGGATGCCGAAAGCGCTCGCGGCGATGCTGTTCGGTATCGCTTATTTGACGGCGATTGTCGCCTTCAGCGGTGTCATCTATATCCGCGGCCTTGCGCTCGTTTACGCGCACGTTATCGGCTATCCGGTGCTGTTCGGCGCGATGGTCGTCCTTGTGTGTTTGCTCGTGCCGCTGACCCGAAGAGTCTTTCGCAAGCTGCGCGTATGACGCGTGTGCCGCGTTCGGCTGTGCAATTCGACAGGCTCGATCCGGAGCTTGTTGGCGCCGCCCTTGAATCGTAAGGGGCGGATTAATTTCCGGATGAACTGAGCGGGGCGCTTTAATGACCTATTGGCCGCGGCGTGCGGCGCTGGCGAAACACTTCGCCTCTTCTGCGGCGCGAAAGAGCGCACGCGCTTTGTTGATGCATTCCTGCTGTTCGAATTCCGGATCGGAATCCGCAACAATGCCGGCGCCCGCCTGGACGTACATAACGCCGTCCTTGATCAGTGCGGTGCGCAACGCAATGCAGGTGTCCATCTCGTCGCCGGCTGAAAAATAGCCGACACAGCCGGCATAGAGCGATCGCTTGTCTTTTTCCAGCTCGTCGATGATCTGCATCGCGCGCACTTTCGGCGCGCCGGAAACGGTGCCGGCGGGAAAGCCGGCCGCAAGCGCATCAATCGCGTCGCGGTCCTTGCGCAACTTGCCCTCGACGTTCGATACGATGTGCATGACCTGGCTATAACGCTCGATGAAGAACTGGTCGGTAACCTTGACACTGCCGATCTCGGCGACGCGGCCGACGTCATTGCGTCCAAGATCGAGCAGCATCAGATGCTCGGCGCGCTCCTTGGGATCGGCGAGAAGTTCGGCTTCGAGTGCCTGATCCTCGTGCGGCGTCGCGCCGCGCGGGCGGGTGCCCGCGATCGGCCGGATAGTTACCACGCCACTGCCGGTTTTTACCAGGATTTCAGGACTAGATCCGGCAACGGCGAAGCTGCCAAAATCGAGAAAATAGAGGTAGGGGGACGGATTGACCCGTCGTAACGCGCGGTAAAGCGCAAACGGCGGCAGCGCGAACGGGGCTTCGAAGCGTTGCGACAGCACCACCTGAAAAATGTCGCCGGCTGCGATATAGTCCTTGGCGCGCATCACCATCTGCTTGAATTCCACAGGCGTCGTATTCGACGCCGGCTTGACGTGGAGCGGCTCCGTTTCGGCTTCCGCGGCGTCCTTCGCGAGCGGTTTATCGAGGGCATCGACCACCGCCGAAAGACGTTCGAGGGCGCGCGTCCAAGCCATTTTCGCCGACAGTGCGGTCTGCGCCCGCACCGGCGTGACCACGGTCATCGTATCTTCCACTGAATCGAAGACGACGATCAAAGTCGGGCGGACGAGGACCGCATCGGGAATGCCGATAGGGTCGGGACCGGGCGATGGGAGCTCCTCCATCAACCGCACCATGTCATAGCCGAGATAGCCAAAGACGCCGGCCGCCATTGGCGGCAGCGTCTCGGGCAGCACGATCCGGCTCTCACCAATGAGCTTATGCATGGCCTGCAGCGGCGTGTCGGCCGTCAGCACGAAGGCGCGTGTATCGGCTTGCGGATTGCGGTTGATCTCCGCCCGTGGGCCGTGCACGCGGAATATAAGATCGGGCTCCAGACCGATGATTGAATAGCGGCCCCGCACCGCGCCACCCTCGACGGATTCCAACAAGAAGCTCATTGGGCGCGCGCCGGCTATCTTTAGAAAGGCGGAGACCGGCGTCTCCAGGTCGGCGACCAGTGTCGTCCAAACAACTTGTGCTTCGCCGGCGGCGTAGCGGGCCGCGAACGATTGCTGCGAAGGCTCGAATTGCATCTAGTTTGTGTCCGGCGCGCCGTTGCCCATCGCCTGCGCGAGAACCGACTGGTTCACGGACGCGCCGAGATCGTCTTCCATCCGCGAAATATATTGTCCAACGAGGTCTTCGGACAAATCTTGCCGCACTTTTTGCGCGATGCGTTCGCCATCGGGCGACTTCGAATCGAGCGCCGGCGTAGTAATGTCTGCTACGCGGAAGATGATCCATTGATTTGGGTCGTCGCCTTCCGCGCTGCCGAAAGCGTCTTTGGGAGTTTGGAAGATTGCCTCGGTCATCCGTTCGGAAATGCCGGAGTTCGCCACGCCGCGCTTGACGCCCTTTGCCGTTTCCACCTTGACGCCATTGGCGGAGGCGACGGCGTCCAACGACTCGCCATTCTTGAGTTTGTCGAGGAGGTCTTGCGCTTTGCTTTTCAGACGTGACGCCGTCTCGTCGTCGCGCCAGCGTTGCTCCACTTGGTCCTTGACTTCATCGAGCGTGCGCACACGCGCCGGCGTGATGGCGGCAACGTCGTACCAGATGTAACCGCCGTCGGCCTCGATCGGGTCGTTGTCGACGCCGACATCGGACGCAAAAGCGGCTCTGACTATTTCCGAGGCGTGCGGCGTCGCATCGAGCGGTTTGCCGTCCGGATCGCGCCCGGATTGGTCCACATTATAGGTCGTTACCGGTAGTCTGAGCTTTGCCGCGACTTCTTCGATCGTGCTGCCGCCGGCGCGATCGTCTTCGATCTTGTCGTGCAAGTCTTGCACTTGGGACTTGGCGCGTTCGAGCGCAATTTCACCGCGAAGTTTTGGCGTCGCATCGGCAAGGGATTCGACGGATTCGGGCTCGATTTTGAGAACCGTGACAAGCACGGCGCCGAAGCTCGTTTGAATGGGCGCGCTGACTTCGCCTTCCTTCAGGGCAAAGGTCGCGTCGGCCACCGCCGGCTCGACTATTCTCGATTTTGACACCATGCCGAGGTCGAAATCTTGTTCCTTCAAGCCCCGCGCGTTCGCGATCTCGGCAAAACTGGTGCCGCCTTTGATGCGGTCGGCGGCCGCCTGCGCATCGGCGAGTGTCGGAAAGACGATCTGTTCGACGTGGCGGCGTTCCGGGGTCGTAAAGCTTGCGCGCCGCTGCTCGTAGATTTTTTTCAGATCGTCGTCGGAAATCTCCGTCCATTTCGCAAGCTCCGCCTGAGTCACGGTGACGGTGTCGATCTTGCGATATTCCGGCGCGCGGAACAGGATCTTGCGCTGGTCAAAATAGCTCTTCAGCTCGTCCTCACTGGGGGCGGCAACGACGCCGGCTTGGGCGGGACCGAGCGCTACGTATTCGATGCCGCGTTGCTGATTCTCAAATTGATTGATCGCATCGAGCCATGCCTTTGGCGGCGTCAAAGCGACAGTCACGCTGTCGAGCAGCTGATTGCGTAAGATCTCCCGCCGCCGTTCGGCAACGAACCGTTGCTCCGAGTAGCCCATATTGCGCAGGATGAGGTCGAATTTGGTGCGGTCGAATTGGCCGTTCGCGGTCTGCAGCTTTGGATCGGTCGTGATGTGACGGGCGATCTCAGCATCCGAAATTCCGAGCCCCATCTGGCGCGTGCGCTGGTCGAGCCCGGCTTGAGCAATCATTTCGCCAAGCACTTGCCGATCGAGGCCGAGCGCATTTGCTTCCCCGGCCGGCAGCGGATGACCGATTTGGCGGCCGATCTGCTGCAAGCGGTCGTCATAGACCTGGCGGAACTGTTCGATCGGAATTTCGGTGTTGCCGATTTTGGCGAGCGTCGAACGGCCAAAGCCGCGAAAGATATCGTTGATACCCCAGATCGCGAAGCTGCCCGCAAGCAGCGCCATGACCGCGGCCATCAC
>DASPWC010000130.1:0-3480 GCA_035622055.1 Xanthobacteraceae bacterium
GAGTAAGGAGGCAAGAATGGCGCAACAGACGGCCACACGGCACAAGCGCGGCGGCTTGTATTTCGAGGACTTCGTCGTCGGCGAGGTCGTCGAACATCGCTACACCCGCACGGTCACGCAGATGGACAATATGTTGTTTTCCAACATGACGCTTAATCCGCAGCCGCTCCATATCGACCGGCACTTCTGCGAACAGGAGACCGAATGGGGCCAGCCGCTGATGAATTCGCTGTTCACGCTTGGCTTGATGATCGGAATCCAGGTCTCGGACATGACGGTCGGCACCACGATTGCGAATCTCGGTATGACGGACGTCAAATTCCCCCACCCGCTTTTCGAGGGCGACACGGTGCATTGCACGACAGAGGTCATCGGCAAACGCGAATCGAAGTCGCGCCCGGGCGCCGGAATCGTCGAATTTCACCACCGCGCCTACAATCAGGACAATAAGCTGGTGGCGGAGTGTCGCCGCCAGGCTTTCATGCGCATGCGGCCGAAGTAACTCCATCGCATGCGCTCCCTTCTCTTTGTTCCGGCCGATAGCGCCAGGAAGCTCGACAAAGCGATGACGAGCGGCGCCGACGTTTTGATCGTCGACCTTGAAGATTCGATCGCGCTCGATGCCAAGACGCGAGCGCGCGAAAGCGCGGCGGCCTTTCTCAAGGACGCGATGATGACGGCGCGGCGGCCGTATTTGATGGTGCGCGTCAACGGGCTGCAGACCGGGCTTACCGATGCCGATCTCGACGCTATCGCGCCGGCAAAACCCGACGCCATCATGCTGCCGAAGGCGGAAGGCGGCGTCTCCGTCGTTCACGCCGACGCGAAACTCGCGGTGCGCGAGGCAAAATGCGGACTGGCAGACGGCCACGTGAAAATTCTGCCGATCGCGACCGAAACCGCCGCCGCCATGTTCGTCGCCGGCACCTTCGCCGGCGTTAGTACGCGACTGATGGGACTCACGTGGGGCGCGGAAGACCTGTCTGCCGAACTCGGCGCGCGGGCAAATCGCGATGCGGAGGGCCGCTTTCTCGATCCCTATCGGCTGGCGCGGGCGCTGTGCCTTATCGGAGCAGGCGCCGCCGGCGTACCGGCTTTCGATACGGTGTTCGTCGATTTCCGCGACGAGGCCGGCTGTCGGCGGGAATGCGAGGAAGCCTGTCGCGACGGTTTCGCCGGCAAGATGACGATCCATCCCGCACAGGTGCCTATCATCAATGAGGAGTTTACGCCTTCGGCCGAAGCGCTCGCGCATGCGCAGTCGGTTGTCGATGCGTTCGCGGCAGCCCCGGGTGCGGGCGTCGTCGGCATCGGCGGCGTCATGTACGATCGGCCGCATTTGGCTCGAGCCAAGTTATTGCTGGCCCGAGCCCCCTTACCCCGCCGCCCGGGGCGGTAGCAGGTGCCGGCAGATCCGGTCCTATCAGCCCTTCCGATAGGCCGCTTTGGGGTCGAACACGCGTTCGCCGCGAAATTCGAGTTTCACCTCCCCGGGCTTCGCCGCAGATGCGCCGAACGGTACGACGCGATAAAAGCATGAGCGGCGCCCGGTATGGCACGCGGCGATCACCTGCTCGACCTTGATCCACACGGCATCCTGATCGCAATCGACGCGCATCTCAACGACCCGTTGGACGTGGCCGGACGTCTCGCCTTTTTTCCATAGGGCGCCCTGCGAGCGGCTAAAATACCAGGCTTCGCCGGTGGCGATGGTTTTAGCCAACGCCTCGGCGTTCATATGCGCAACCATCAGCACATCGCCGGAAAGCGCATCCGTCGCGACGCATGTCACAAGACCGTCGGCATCGAATTTCGGCGTAAGCGCCGAACCTTCTTCAAGATCGTCAATACCGGCAGGCGATGAAAATGGTGAACTCTCCGCCAAGGCTGTCCTCGCGTTTGCCAGAACTTCAAATCAAATGCGGCAGCGCCTATATAGTTGATTGTCAGAGAGACTCAATAAACCCCGGTTAAGTCCGGACAATCCGCGCTCGCCATGCTCAATGAAGTTTACAACCGTCGTATCATCGAGCTTGCCGGCAACATCCCGCGGATCGGGCGGCTGCCTCGTCCTGACGCCACCGCGACCGCGGTTTCTCGCCTGTGCGGTTCGACGGTTACGATCGATCTGGCGATGGACGGCGACACCGTCACCGATTTTGCCCACGAGGTGAAAGCCTGCGCACTTGGCCAGGCTTCCTCATCGATAATGGCCCGCAACGTCATTGGATCCAAGGCAAGCGAATTGCGGGACTTGCGGGAGGGCGTGCGAAAGATGCTCAAGGAAAACGGCACGCCGCCCGCGAACGGCAAATGGGCCGATATTGCCGTGCTCGAGCCGGTGCGCGACTACAAGGCGCGGCATGCCTCGACGCTTCTAACCTTTGACGCCGTCGTCGACGCGATCAGTCAGATCGAGGCCAAGCGCGCGGCGCAAACACCGTGAGTGGATTGGGGACTTGACGTCGCTCGCCGAAGTCTGCCGCAACGCCCCTCGCCTCTTCGGACGCGGCTTGATCAAGGTCTATCGCCACACGCTTGCCTCGCTCACCGGCTTTCGCTGCCGTCACCTGCCGACTTGTTCCGAATACGCCGACCAGGCGCTGGATCGTTTCGGCCTATGGGCCGGCGGCTGGATGACATTGGCGCGGCTGATGCGGTGTCATCCCTTGGGGACTTCCGGGCTCGATTTCGTGCCCGAGACATTGCCGGGAAAATCCTGCTGGTATATGCCATGGCGCTACGGGCGATGGCGCGGGACTAACGCGTCACCGCTCCCTTCACGCCCTGCCGACCCGGACGCGGCGGGGCGCTGAAATAAATGCGTCCGGCCACGCTTACCTGCATTCGCAGACAGCAATTGTAAAAGGCAATAGGAGAGGAGAATCTTGATGCCCAGGATTGTAACTGTGGCGGCCGCAGCGGTCGCGCTTGCTTTTTCGTGTTTATCCGCCGCCGCCGTCGACTCAACCTACAAGGCAACGTCGACAGCAACGCCCGATGCGGTCTGGAAGAAAATCGGAGATTTCTGCGGCATCGGGACGTGGCACCCCGCCGTCGAAAAGTGCGAACTTTCCCAAGGCGGCAAGGTGCGAACGCTTTCGTTGAAGGGCGGCGGCACGATCGTCGAGAGGCTAGTCAGCTGGAACGACAAGGCGCACAGCTACACCTATAAAATAGTGTCCGGTCCGCTGCCTGTGCGCGACTATGTCTCCACGATCAAGGTCCTCCCCGAAAGCTCCGGCTCGTCGATCGTATGGACGGGCAACTACAAGGCCAAGGGCGCGAGTGACGCCGATGCTCAAAAGACCATCGACGGCGTTTACAAGGCAGGAGCCGACGCTCTCGCACAATGACACCGTTCGTTACGGCGCTCGCTTCACTCGGCCGGAAACCAGAGCACATTGCTTATTTGACGAAACCGGGATTTGCCGAGCAGCACGAATACGATTCAAACGTGCTCGCTGGACACGATGCCGG
>DASPWC010000131.1:0-3388 GCA_035622055.1 Xanthobacteraceae bacterium
GGCGCCGACAATGGGCATTTCCCGACGATACGGTCGCTGGCGACGCTGGCTTACGATTGCCGCCGGCCCGACAAGTTTCGCGGCGAATTGATCGCGGCGCTGCAGATCGTCGATCGCGGCGACATGTCGCCTTCCGACATGCGCGGCGCCTGGGCTGGCGAGATCGGCCAGACTCAATTCCTGCCGTCGTCGTATCTCAAATTCGCGGTGGACTATACCGGCGACGGCCGCCGCGATCTCATCCACGAAGTGCCAGACGTGCTCGCCTCGACCGCCAATTATCTGAAAGGTTATGGCTGGCAGCGCGGGCAGCCCTGGGGCGAAGGCACCGCGAACTTTCAGGTATTGCTGCAATGGAACGCGTCGCAGGTTTACACCAAGACGGTCGCTTACTTCGCGCAGCAGCTTGCGGGCGGACAGTGATTTCTCATCCGCCGATCCATCGTTCCAGAAAAACGCTGAGCCAGGCGCGCGCGGAATAGTCGTAGACCGCGCAGTCGGCGAAATGGGTATAGCGCGGCCGCGCGCCCGGCAGCTCCATGCGCTCATGCCCTTGCGTGGTCCATTTATGCATCATGGCGTGGGTCACGTCGGGATGAAACTGCAGAGCGAAGGCCCGCCCCAAGCGGATCGCTTGCACCTCGAATATGTCGCCTTTGGCGAGAAGCTCCGCGCCGGCCGGTAGGTCGAAGCCCTCGCGGTGCCATTGATAGACGCATTCGGGCCACACCTGGACGACGGCGAGTCCGGCGGCTGTTGGCCGGATCGGATAATAGCCGACCTCCGCACGACCTTCGGGGTGGCGAAAGACTTTGCCGCCGAGCTGCTTGGCGCACATCTGCGCGCCGAGGCAGATGCCGAGAAACGGCTTGTTCTCCCGAAGCGGCACGCCGATCCAATCGATCTCGCGGCGGATGAAATCATCCTCGTCATTGGCGCTCATCGGTCCGCCTAAGATGATGGCGCCCGCGTGCTGGGCCATTGTCAGAGGCAGCGCATCACCGAAGCGCGGCCGGCGCACGTCGAGCTTGTATCCCAAATCCCGCAGGGCATTTCCGACGCGGCCGGCCGTCGAATGCTCCTGATGCAACACGACGAGAATCGGATGTCGCATGAATCTGGAATTCCCGGAGCGCTAGCGTTTCGCCGCGGCAAGACAGCTATCGATCGCCGCTCGCGAGGCTCGTGCGTTGCTCGACCAGCCGCAACAAGAGCGCGTTCGGCACAAAGCGCAGGAAGGAGACTGCTACTTTGTTGCCTAGTCCGGCGATGACGACGCGCTTGCCGCGCATCAATCCGTCGTAGCCGATCTGCGCCACAAGATCCGCCGGCAACTCCAGGCTACGCGCCGAGGCCGGCAGTTGCATGTTCGAACGCGCCTGGAATTCTGTCTGGACCGGACCCGGGCACAGCGCGGTCACGCGCACGCCCTGTGCCGACAATTCGCGATGCAAAGCCTCGGTGAACGACAACACATAGGCCTTGGTGGCGTAGTAGACGGCCATGCCGGGTCCCGGCACAAAGGCGGCGATCGAAGCGACATTGAGAATGCCGCCGCGATGGCGCGCCAAGCTGTCGACAAACATCAGAGACAGTTCGGTGAGCGCCCGCACATTAAGATCGATCATGGCGAGCTGCTCGTCACGGCTGAGCGTTCCGGCGGCGCCGCTTAGGCCGAATCCGGCATTGTTGACGACGAAAGCCGGCTCAAGCCCACGGGAGGCAAGTTCCGCCGCGATCGCGGAGGCGCCTTCGCGCCGTTCGAGATTGGCCGTGAGCACGGTCGGCCGCGGGCGGCCGCTCGCGGCAATCTCGGCGGCCAGCGCATCGAGGCGATCCTGCCGTCGCGCCACCAAGACGAGCTCGTGGCCGTGAGCGGCAAATACGCGCGCCAGTTCCAGCCCGATACCCGACGAGGCTCCAGTGATAAGCACAATCGGGTTCATCGATCCTCTCCGCCGATGCGCCGCCGCAATTCGATCCGCTCGCGCGGCGATACGCCGAGCAGGTCGGCTGCGCGCCACAGCAAATTATCCTCGAGCTCGTCGCGCTGTCCATCGGCGAACACAATCTCCCACATCATTTCGATAACGCGGGCTCGGCCGGGCTCATCGAGCGTGCGATTGAGCAAATGCGTGAAGTGGTAGAGATCGACCGATTCATGCTCGGCGGCAGTCGCCTTCTCGATCAGTTCGTCGGTCGCCTTGTCGTCCAGCTCGAAGCGTTGCTTGATCAGTGCATGAAGCTTGGCGCGTTCGCTTGGCAACATGTCACCGTCGATAGCCGCGGCGTGCACCAAGAGCGCGGCGGCGGCCAGCCGATAATCGTCGTCGCCGAACTGGCTCGGATGTTTCTCGCCTTCGACAAAATCCGAAACGAAGCTCTTAAACGATTCAAACATGCGACCTTCGCGTTTTGGCGGCCCGAAGGTCTCGGAGCCGAGAAAATAGTTTTCCCCCGAGATCGGACCGCAAAGATAAACCGACGCCCCATTCATATCGCGGCATGGCGCGCCCGATGCAAGACCCGTGACAAATCCGGCTTGCCAATTGGGCCGATTGAGCTTTTGCTTGGGGCGTGACATCGGCAGAGCGCACACAGGTCGCGATTGTCGGCGGTGGCCCTGCCGGTCTGCTGTTGTCACATATTCTGCATCGTAACGGCATCGACAGCATCGTATTGGAGCGCCAGAGCCGCGCTTACGTGCTCGAGCGGATTCGCGCAGGCGTACTGGAAGCGGGTACGGTCGTATTGCTGCGCGATGTCGGGCTCGGCGCGCGCATGGATCGCGAGGGCCATCCCCATAACGGCTCGGCGATCGCCTGGGAAGGCCGGCCTCGTTTCTTCATCGACACCAAGAGGTTTACCGGCAAGCAGATGATGGCCTATGGCCAGACCGCGATTACCGAGGATCTCTACGCGGCGCGCGACGCGGCCGGCGGGCAGATCATCGACGAAGCCGAAAATGTCGGGCTGCATGAGCTGACCGCGAACCGGCCGTTCGTGACCTACGAGAAAAACGGCAGGAGGCGCCGGATCGATTGCGACTACGTTGCTGGTTGCGACGGTTATCATGGTGTGAGCCGCTCATCGATTCCAAGCGCGGTTCTTAACACCTACGAAAAGAGCTACCCGTTCGGCTGGCTCGGCATCATGTCGCAAACGCCGCCGTTTCCGGACCTGTGCTACTGCTACCATCACCGCGGCTTCGCGCTCGCTTCGATGCGCAACCCGATGCTGAGCCGCCATTACATCCAGTGTGAACTCGATACGAAGCTCGAAGACTGGCCGGACGATCGATTTTGGCGCGAGTTCAAGGCGCGCTGCCCGGCCGACATGGCGGAAAAGATCGTCACCGGACCGTCGATTGAAAAATCCATTGCGCCGC
>DASPWC010000132.1:0-2442 GCA_035622055.1 Xanthobacteraceae bacterium
TCGCGCTGAGCACGATCCATGCCGCTCATCGAAGCGGAGCGAAAAAGCTCGTCTATCTCGGCTCCTCCTGCATCTATCCGCGGCTGGCGCCGCAACCGATGTCGCCGGAAATGCTGCTGTCGGGCCCGCTGGAGCCGACCAATCAATGGTACGCGGTCGCAAAAATCGCGGGCATCAAAATTTGCGAGGCCTACCGGCTTCAGTACGGCGCCGATTTCGTTTCGGTGATGCCGACCAATATTTACGGACCGGGCGACAACTACCACCCGCAAGATAGTCATGTTCCCGCGGCTCTGGTGCGGCGTTTTCATGAAGCTAAGATCAACGGCGATGCCAGCGTGACGGTTTGGGGTACCGGCTCACCGCGGCGCGAATTTTTGGCCGCCGACGATCTCGCCGACGCCTGCGTGTTCGTCATGAAATGCTACTCCGGCCCGGAATTCCTCAATGTTGGAACCGGCGAAGACGTAACCATTGCCGAATTTGCCCGCGTGGTCGCCGACGTCGTCGGTTTCAGCGGCAGCATCGCGTTCGATACGACGCGGCCGGACGGCGCGCCGCGCAAGCTTCTGGATGTTTCGCGCATCAACGCGCTAGGCTGGCGGGCGATGACGCCGCTGCGCGAAGGTTTGCAGCGCATGTATGCCGATTTCCTCGCGCGTTATCCCGCGATGCGCGCAAAGGCCGAAACATAACCTGACGCGGCCGAGCCTATCAATCCGCTCAGTGGATCTCAGGCTCCGCGATCGCTTCCCGGCCTTGCAGAAAGTCGAAATCGCAGCCTTCGTCAGCCTGGCCGATATGCGCGGAGAACATCGCGCCGTAGCCGCGGGGATAGCGCGGCGCCGGCGGCTTCCACGCGTCGCGACGGCGCGCCAGCTCATCGTCCCCGACATGCAAATGAATTCGCCGCGCGGCAACGTCAACCTCAATTTCGTCGCCGGTCTGCACCAGCGCCAAAGGTCCTCCGACGAAGCTCTC
This sequence comes from Xanthobacteraceae bacterium, assembly GCA_035622055.1. Classification (GTDB taxonomy): domain Bacteria; phylum Pseudomonadota; class Alphaproteobacteria; order Rhizobiales; family Xanthobacteraceae; genus BOG-931. Next base: position 982 of record DASPWC010000132.1, read on the forward strand.
CGGCGCCACGTGCAAGATGCAGGCGCCGTAGCTGGTGCCACTCATGCGCGCGTCGGAGATACGCAGCATGTCGCGCACGCCGGCCTTCAGGAGCTTCTTCGGGATCGGCAACTGACCCCATTCCGGCATGCCGGGACCGCCTTTCGGTCCACCGTTTTTGAGCACCAGTACGTGATCGGGGCCGACGTCGAGATCGTCGCGGTCGACCTCGCGGGCCATATGATCGTAATTCTCAAACGCTATCGCCGGGCCTCGGTGATGCAAGAACCGTTTTTCGGCGGAGGCCGGCTTCATCACGCAGCCGCGCGGCGCGAGATTGCCGGTCAGCACGGCGGTCGCGCCTTCGGGATAGAGCGGATTTGTCAGCGAATGAATGACATCCGCCAGATGCACCTTGCCGCCTGCGATGGCCTCGCCGAGCGTGCGGCCGGAAACCGTCATGCAGGATAGGTCGAGCAGGTCGCGCATCTGCGCCATCAGACCGCGCAAGCCGCCGGCATAAAAGAAATCCTCCATCAAATATTTTCCGGACGGCGTGATATTGGCGATGACCGGCACCCGCCGGGAAATCGCATCGAACCGCGCCATGTCGAGCGCGACGCCGGCGCGTCTCGCCATGGCGATGACGTGGATGATGGCATTGGTCGAGCCGCCGAGCGCCATATGCACGCGGATCGCATTGTCGAAGGCCGCGGGCGTAAGGATCTTGTCGGGCGTCAAATCCTCCCACACCATTTCCACGGCGCGGCGGCCGGCGGCCGCGCACATGCGCGGATGATTGGAGTCCGGCGCCGGAATTGACGACGCTCCCGGCAGCGTCATGCCGAGCGCCTCGGCGATCGCCATCATCGTTGCTGCCGTGCCCATGACCATGCAGGTGCCGAACGAGCGCGAAATACCGCCTTCGATCTCGTTCCATTCCTCGTCGCCGATGCGGCCGGCCCGTTTCTCGTCCCAGTATTTCCACGCATCGGAACCCGATCCCAAGACGTTGCCCCGCCAATTGCCGCGCAACATCGGGCCGGCGGGAACGTAGATGGCGGGTATGCCCATGCTAATCGCGCCCATGATCAAGCCGGGCGTGGTCTTGTCGCAGCCGCCCATCAATACCGCGCCGTCAATCGGATGGCTGCGCAGAAGCTCTTCACACTCCATCGCCAAGAAATTGCGATAGAGCATTGTGGACGGTTTGACGAACGGCTCGGCGAGCGACATCGCCGGTAGTTCGATCGGGAATCCGCCGGCCTGATAGACGCCTCGCTTCACGTCTTCGGCGCGATCGCGCAGATGGCCGTGGCACGCGTTGATCTCGCTCCAGGTATTGATGATGCCGATCACGGGCTTGCCGACCCAGTCGGCGCGGTCATAGCCGAATTGACGCAACCGCGAGCGATGGCCGAACGAACGCAGGTCATTGCGGCCGAGCCAACGGTAGCTGCGCAGTTGTTCGGCCGATTTTGT
>DASPWC010000133.1:0-21182 GCA_035622055.1 Xanthobacteraceae bacterium
CTCCTCGACCGAGACCACCTTCTGCGCGGCGTCGAGGCGGATGCGGTTCGATTTGCGGCAGGCTTGGAGCAGCACATCGTGCAGGTCGGCGCGGTGAATGAGCGCATAGGGATGATGGAATTTCGTGCGGAAGGCTTCGCCGAGCGGAATGCGCGTGACTTCCTCGCCAGTGATGGAATCCAGCATGACGAGATTGTCGGGGAACACCGCCAGCGCGCTAATCGGCTCGACCAGCCCGAGCGTTTCCAGCATCCAGAACACGTTCGGCCCGAGCTGGATGCCAGCGCCGATCTCCTTGAACTCGGCCGCCTGCTCGATGACCTGCGAAGCGATGCCTTGGCGGGCCAGCGCCAGGGCCGCGGTGAGGCCGCCGATGCCGCCGCCGACGATCAGCACTTGTTCGTCTTTCCAGGATGTCATTCGATCGTCCGGCGAGCCGGCAATGCCGCGAGCACGCGCTCCGGCGTGATCGGCATTTGCGTGATCGGCGCGGCGCCGAGCGGACGCAGCGCATCGTTGATGGCGTTCATGACGCAGGCCGGCGCACCGGCGGTGCCGGCTTCACCCGCGCCCTTGGCGCCAAGTTGCGAATCCGCCGTCGGCGTCACGACATGCCCGATCTCGATGTCCGGCATCTCGCCCGCCATCGGCACCAGATAATCCATCATATTGCCGTTGAGCATTTGTCCGTCGCCGTCGTAGAGGCAATGCTCGAACAGAACCGCGCCGACGCCCTGCACGATGCCGCCGCGGATCTGCTCATCAACGAGCTGCGGATTGATCACGGTACCGCAATCCTCCACGCACCAGTGCTTAAGCAATTTTACGGCGCCGGTCCTGATGTCGACTTCGAGATAGGAAGCCTGCACGCCGTTGGTGAAGGCAAACGGCCAGCCGCGCGGCACGTAATGGCGCGTCACCACGAACTCGGGCTGGAAGCCGGGCGGCAGCGTGTCCGGGCGGAAATAGACGATGCGCACTACTTCATCGAGGCCCATGCGCTCGCGTCCGCTATCGGCATCGACAATGACGCCGCTTCGAATAGCGAGCGCCTTCGGATCGGCTTGCAGGATCGAGGCGGCGGCGGCGAGCACATTGCCGCGCAGCGCCTTGCCGGCCTGCCAGGCGGCTTCGCCGCCGATGCCGGCGGCGCGCGACGCCCAGGTACCGCCGCCATAGGGCGTGTTGTCGGTGTCGCCGGTGACGACGCGCACGCGTTCGATCGGGATGCCAAACGAGGTCGCGACGCATTGCGCCAGAACCGACTCCGCGCCCTGCCCCTGCTCGGTCACGCCGGAATGACAGAAAATCGCGCCGGTCGCGTCGAGCCGCACCGTGGCGCCGTCTTGCGAGGAAATGCGCGCGCCGCCGACGCCGTAGAACGCCGCCGACGGATTGGTGACTTCGACGAAGGACGCAAGGCCGATGCCGCGATGCACGCTGGTCTGGCGCACTCTTGCCTGCTCGGCGCGCAGCGCATCGTAATCCATCATCCGCAATATCTTGTCGAGCGAAGCGTGGTGGGAGAGGCCCTCGAACTTCAGCCCCGCGGCGCTGGTCGCCGGATACTTGTCGTCGGGGAAAAGATTGCGCCGCCTGATCTCGGCGGCATCCACGCCGATCTTGGCCGCCGCCTGCTCGACGAGAACCTCGGTTACAGCGGTCGCGATGGGATGACCGACGGCGCGGTATTGGCACATGACGTTTTTATTCTGAAAGACGACGCGCGCCCGCGCCCTGTAGTTCGGGCACGTATAAGGCCCGCCAACGAGATTGACGACCTGGTTGGCCTCGATCCCACTCGTGCGCGGATAGACGGAATAGGGGCCGATCCCCGTCAGGTCGTCAATTTCGAAAGCAGTGATCGCGCCGTCGCGCGTAACGCCGATCTTGGCCTTGACGCGGTGATCGCGCGCATGGATGTCGGTGACGAAGCTTTCCAAGCGATCGGCCACGAATTTGACTGGCCGTTTGAGCAGTTTGGAAAGCGCCACCGTCGCCATCTCGTCGGCGTAGATATGCACCTTGATGCCGAACGAGCCGCCGACGTCTTTGGTCAGCACGCGGACCTGATGTTCTTCCAAGCCAAGATGCTTGGCGAACAGGTTCTGCGTCATGTGCGGCGCCTGCGTCCCTTGATAGACGGTCAGGCGTTGCTCGCCGGGATTCCAATCGGCGACGATGGCGCGCGGCTCGTTGGTGACGCCGGTATGGCGGCCGAACAGGAACGTCGTTTCGACAACCGCGTCGGCGGATGCCAAGCCCTTGTCCGCGTCGCCGGCATTGAGCACGCGCTCGAAGGTCAGGTTGTCGCCAAGCTCCGGATGAATGACCGGCGTCTTGGCGTCGAGCGCGGTTTCCGGGTCGGTGACGCCCACGAGCGCTTCATAGTCGACCGCGACGAGGGCGCAGGCGTCTTCCGCTTCGGCGCGGCTTTTCGCCACCACGCCGCAAACGGCTTCGCCCTGCCAGCAGGCGCGCTCGACCGCGATCGCGTGCTGCGGCGCCGACTTTATCCCTTTGAGATGCGTGAGCACGCCTACCCACGGCGTGATCACCCCCGCAAGCTCCGCGCCGGTGACGACCGCAATCACGCCGGGCGCTTCGCGCGCTTGCGCCGTGTCGATTTTCACGATGCGCGCATGCGCGTGCGGCGATCGCACAAAAGCGACGTGAACCATGCGCGGCAACACGACGTCAGTGACGTATTGCCCGCGCCCTTGCGTCAGTCGTGCCAAATTCGGCCGCGGCACCGAGCGGCCGATATAGGAATTCGGCCGGTCGAGCGCTGTGAGGCCGGAGGGCTGATCCTCGGCGATTTTCATCGGGTGGATGCTACCGTTCGCCCATTCCCGCGCAAGCGCGAATCCAGGATCGCGCCCGTGGTCAAGCGGACCATTTCGAGCGAGTGGACCCCCGCTTTCGCGCGGGTGAGCGGAAACGCCCCCGAACGACCGCTCACAAAAATCGCGTAGGCCATATCAGCGTGCGCCACATATGGGCGGACGGCGAATTGTCGAAGCCCAAGCCTTCCTCCGGCTGGCGGAAATTGCGGCCGATGATATCGACGAAATCGTTCAGATCGACCTTGGCGTTGGGATCGAACGAATAGATGTCGTTCACACAGATCATGCGCGAGGTCATGTAGTATTTGTGATTTTTGGCGCGTTCGTATTCGGCGACGATATACGGCTCCGGCTTATAATCGGCGCCGAAATATTTGATGTACATTTCCGGATATTCGTAGCCGACTGACGGATCCGGGAAAAAGCGCAGCGCCTGATGCGTGCGCACCGCCCAGCTCACTTCCTCGTCGACATAAGGCTCGATCATCTGCGCGCCCCAATAGCCGTGGTCGGCGCGGATGAAACTCGCAACGCCGATGTCGTGCAGGAGGCAGGCGAGCACCACCTTCTCGCTGTGGCCGCCCTTGAGCGCATGGGTGGCGCTTTGCAAGAGATGATTGAGCGAGGCGAAGCGGTTGTTGAAGAAGTCAATCAGCGTGGGCTTCTCCGGCATTTTCGGCAGGCGCGGATCGGCGCCCATGAGAAAATACTTGTCGGGATTGGCGGATTTGAGCGCGGGCCCGTTCGCCATCTCCACTTTGCCGTCGGCGATGTTGAACAATGTCGACTTGACGGCAATCCGCTCGCCGAGCTCGTGCATCATTCGCTCTTCCAGCTCGTCGGCGCGCTCCGACAGGGACAGCGGTTTTGCGTGTTCGTTCATGGTGAGCCTGCCTTTCGCGCCCGTGTCAGGGCGACGGACTCGATGGCGTCGACGATCGCCTGATAGCCGGTACACCGGCAGTAATTGCCGGATATGTGTTCGCGTATCATATCACGGCTGGGCACGATTCCGCGGGACAAAACCTGCGATAAAAGCTCCTGGGCCCCAATGAGCATGCCGGGCGTGCAAAACCCGCATTGCAGCGCATTGCGGCGGCGGAACGCCTCCTGCAGGTCGGCAAACACGCCCGAATCGGAAACGCCTTCGATGGTTTTAACCTCGGCACCATCGCATTGCACCGCAAGAACGAGGCAGCCGCGCACCACTTCGTCATCGATGAGCACGGTGCAAGCGCCACACACGCCCTGCTCGCAGCCGACATGGCTGCCGGTCAGCCCGAGATCGTCGCGCAGGAAATCCACCAGCGTTTTGCGGGCTTCGACGCGTTCGCACACGTCCTCACCGTTGACGCGGAACCTGATCTCGAAAAAGCGCTTGCCCATGTGGAACCGGAAAAGCCGGATGTGCCGATTTCAAATAGCATCGGGATCGCGCTGGCGCCACGCCGCCGGCGGCGTCCGGCGCCCTCAGGCTTTATGCGCGACGATATCGCGCACGATATCGATGGCGCGGCGCAACAACGTCATCGACGCTTCCAGTGTGCGGAAGGCGGCGTGCGCCGTGAGCGTGACATTGGGCATCTTCGCCAGCGGGCTATGGGGCGGAAGCGGCTCGCGATGAAACACGTCGAGCGCGGCGCGGCGGATCCGGCCGCTGTGCAGCGCCTCGATGAAGGCGGCCTCGTCGACCAATGCCGCGCGCGCCGTATTGACGAAAATAACGCCCGGCTTCATCCGGGCAAACTCCGCGGCGCCGAGAAATCCGCGGGTCTCGTCGCCGAGCGTCAAATTCATCGAGATGACGTCCGATCGCGCCAGCAATTCGTCGAGCGGAACGAGTGGCGCGCCCGGACGCGGCGACCGGTTCCAGGCGATCACCTCCATGCCGAGACCACGCCCCATGCGTAAAACTTCGCTGCCGATGCCGCCGAGGCCGATCACACCGAGCGTCTTGCCGAGAATCTGCAGGCCTTCGCGCGGCACCCAAGCGCCGGCGCGCACCTCGCGATCCATCAGCGCGATGTCGCGGCAGGCTGCGAACATCAGCGCGATCGCATGTTCGGCGACAGCCGTGTCGCCATAGTTCCTGATCGTGTGAACCTTTATCCCGCGCGCCGCTAGGTCGGCGAGGCTCATATAGCTCGCCGGGCCCGTGCCGAGGAAAACGACATGTTTGAGTGCGTCACACCGGTCGATCAAATCGGTTGGAAGGTAAGAATGATCGTCGATACATATTTGATAGCCCTTAAGCACAAGCGGCAATTCGGCCTGCGCATAGGCTTTCCGATTGACGTCGATGGCCGGATCGCCCGGACGCAGCACGCGTTGCCACACTGGCGCAAGCTGGTCGTTGCAGTCCAGAAACAGCGATTTCATACGGCGATAGGGATTTAGCGTTGACGGTCGTTGCCGCGACTTCTAACACATCGCCCGAAAGGATGGGGGGATACCCAATGCGTCTTGCAAGCTATGCTCTGCGCGGGCGGCCAAGTTTCGGAGCGGTGTTCGGCGAGTCTATCGTGGACTTGCGCCCTCGCCTGCCCCGCTTTCATAGCCTCATCGACGTGTTCCGCGCGCAGGCGCTGGATCAAGCCAAGGCCGGGGCCGAGGGCGTGCGTCCGGACGTGACGCTCGCCGAAGTGCAGCTTTTGCCGCCGCTTACCGCGCCGGAAAAAATCCTCTGCATCGGAATCAACTACGCCAATCGCGGGCAGGACTATAACGTCACCAATAATCCGAAATATCCGAGCATGTTCTATCGGGCGCCGAATTCGCTCGTCGGGTCCGGCCAAAACATCATACGGCCGAAAATATCCGAACAGCTCGACTACGAAGGCGAGATCGCGATCGTGATCCGGCAGGATTGCAAGCATGTGCCGAAGGACCGCGCGCTCGAAGTGATCGCCGGGCTGACCTTGTGCAATGAAGGGACTATCCGCGATTGGACGCGGCACGGTCAATTCAACGTCACGCAAGGAAAGAATTTCGACGCCAGCGGCGCCGTCGGACCCTGGATCGAGACCGATTTGGACCCAACGCAGCCGCTCGAGCTCATCGTGCGTAAGAACGGCGAAGTAACGCAGCAGGACACAACGGCGAGCATGATCTTTTCGTTTGCTGATATTATCGCCTATGCGACGAGCTTCATGACGCTCAAGGCGGGCGACATCATTTGCACCGGCACACCGGTGAAAACGACGAAATCCGACCCCCCGGTCTGGCTCAAGCCAAGCGATACGATCGAGGTCGAATGTCCCGAGATCGGCGTGTTGCGCAACACCGTGGCGGACGAGGCGTGACGAACGGCGTCCGCGCCGCCTGCGTCATCGGCTGGCCGATCGAACATTCGCGTTCGCCGCTCATTCACAATTACTGGCTCAAGACCTACCACATTCCCGGCGTGTACCGGCGCGAAGCGGTTCCGCCGGAGCAATTCCGGGCTTTCGTGGAATCGCTCGCCGATCGCGGTTATGTCGGCGCCAATGTGACGGTACCGCACAAGGAAGCGGCGTTGGCCTGCTCGGTACCGGACGATCGCGCGCGCGCCGTCGGCGCAGCGAACACGCTGTGGCTCGACGGCGGACTGCGCTCGACCAATACCGACGTCGAGGGTTTTTTGGATAATCTCGATGCTTGCGTGCCGGCGTGGGACCGCAATCGTGGACCGGCACTAGTGCTGGGCGCCGGTGGTGCAGCGCGCGCGGTGGTCTACGCCCTGCTCCAGCGCCGCGTCAAAAATATCGTTGTCATCAATCGGTCACCGCAGCGGGCGAACGCTTTGCAAGAACGGTTTGGCGCCCAGGTTCATACCGCACTCTGGGACGAGCGCAACGCGCGGCTTGCCGACGCGAAGCTTTTGGTGAACACGACCACGCTCGGGATGCGGGGACAGCCGGACCTCACCCTCGACTTGGAACGTTTGCCCGCCGATGCCGTCGTTTCGGATCTCGTCTACACGCCGTCAGTCACGAAGCTGTTGCATGCCGCAAAGGCGCGCGGTCTTCGCACGGCCGACGGGCTTGGCATGCTGCTCTATCAGGCTGTGCGCGGCTTTTCGCTGTGGTTCGGCAAAAAACCACAAGTCACCGAGGAATTGCGGCGCCTGCTGCAGGCGGACCTCTCGATTCTCCAAGCCCCGACCCAGGAATAAGCTAATGCCACTGGGGTTTTATCTGTGAACGAACGATCGGCGCAATCCATTCCACCGATCAATGTAGGGGGCTAACGGAGATTACGATGAGACTGTCGAAAGTATTGGGCGCGGGCGCTCTTGGCTTGCTCTTGGCCGCATCGATGCATGTACAAGACACGGCGCGCGCGCAGGCGCCGCAAGTGGTGCGCGTGCGGGCCACGATCGAAAGCGTGGATGGATCGGTTCTGACGGCGAAGTCGCGTGACGGCGCCGAACTCAAGATCAAGCTCGCCGACAATGCGCTCGTGAACGAGGTGATCAAGGCTTCGCTCGGCGACGTCAAGGCGAACTCGTATATCGCGGTCACCGGCATGCCGCAGCCCGACGGCGGCCAGAAGGCCGTGTCGCTCTTCATCTTCCCGGAGGCCCAGCGGGGCCTCGCCGAGGGTCACCGGCCGTGGGATTTTCAACCCAACAGCACGATGACCAATGCCACGGTCGATAGCCAGATCGCCGGCGTCGATGGCCCGATACTGACCGTGAAATACAAGGACGGAGAGAAGAAAATCCTGGTCACTCAGGCGACCGAGATCACCACGGTGACCAAAAAGTCCGCCGCCGATCTCAAACCGGGCCAGAAAATCTTCATCCCCGGCGCCAAGAAACTGGACGACGGCACTTTGGAAGCTCCGAACGTTGCGTTCGGCGATTACGGCGTCTGGCGCTGAAGCGTGCGGGGCTTATCCGGCTTTCATCGGGGTGGGATGAAAGGAAGTGCACGGGTGGCTACGGTTGCGATTGTTGGCGCGCTTGCGGCAACGATTGCGGTTGCGCAGCAGCCGAAACCCGTCCGCCTGCGTGGCGTCATCGAGAAAGTCGACGGCCACACGGTGCTGGCGAAAACCGCCAGGGGCGACGAGATCAAACTTAATCTCGCCGACAAGGTTCTCGTCGTCGCGGTGGTGAAGGCGTCGATGGCCGACATCAACGAAGGTGATTTCATCGGCAGCGGAGCGATGCCGCAACCCGACGGATCGCAGAAGGCAATCGAAGTCCACATCTTCGCCGAGTCCATGCGCGGCACCGGAGAAGGATTTCGGCCGTGGGACGGCGCTCCCAACGGCACGATGACGAACGGCACGGTCGGCGCCAGCGTCACCGGCGTCGACGGACCCGTCATTACCGTCAAATATAAGGACGGCGAGAAAAAGATTATCGTCACGCCGAACGTGCCGATCGTGCGCTTTGAAGTCGCCGACATGAGCGCGATCGAACCCGGTTCTCCTTTCACGGTGCTTGCGGCGATGCCGAAGCCGGACGGCGGTTTCGACGTCAGCCGCATCAATGTCGGGCGCAGCGGCGCCTCGCCGCCCTAAAGCTGATTCGGAAAAGCCTGTCCCGGACTTGATCCGGGGTGGATGCCGGTTTTCCGAAAAGGTCCTGCCCAAACAACAGGCTAAAGCGAAATACCGAATCAACCCAAATCGTTTCGCTTTGGCCGCGCCGGCCATTCCGGGCGTTTCGCTTGGCACGACACTTGCTCGTGAGACGGATAGAAAAGCGCCAAACACTGGAGGTCGTCCAATGACACGCGCCGAACTCACCGAAAAACTGCTTGGCATCAAGCGCGAAAAGGGCTGGAGCTGGAAATATATCTGCGGCGAAATCGGCGGCATGTCGCCGGTCCTGATCACCGCTGAGGTCCATATTTCTTAGTGTGCTTTCATCATTTGTAGTTCGGAAAATCAGGCATTTTTTAAAGAGAATAAGGCCGCCAATACGGCCTCATACCGTCTTGTTTTAAGTAGTTCGCTAGCAAATCGGCTAGCAAGGCGCTCGCGCTCCGACTGACACCACGAGCGTTAACCATATTTTTACGCTTAGGTAGAAGTGCGCCTGGGAGTCTGCGCAACCTCCCCATCGAGCTTACGGGAGGCCTCAAACAAAAATCTCGGAGCTCATGGCCCCAGCCCGAGCTGGGGCCACACCTACTCAGCAGCGGGCAATGGATAGCGAAGAAGTGATTGGCCTGATGGTGCTCGGCGCGCTGGCAGGTGCAATTATCCTCCTTTTTATTACAGTCGGTCTGCCGTCGCCTTGAGGGAAAATTACCCTAGGCTGAAATAGGCTTGCACTCTGGTGCGGCTGGGTGTCGAAGCGCAACATTGCGCAGGCCGGCTCATCTTTCAAAACCCCCCAGCTCCGGGGGGCTGGGCAGCCGTTAGCCTCGTGTCAACCGTGTGGGTGCTACTCCTCAATTTGGAACCCACAGCTATGACAGACACCATCATCGGCTACCTGCTCGACGGCATGTTCATCATCAGCGGCGCATCAGGCGCGCTGGTCTGTCTCCTGTACATGTTCTGGTATCTCGCCACCAACAACGGCCTGAATCGGCCGCCGCGCTGGGTGTGCAAGATATTTCCGCTAAGCCGGTCTTGGCTATGAGGGGGCGTGTGGCTTCGCCACCGCCAATTGGCAGCAGCAGCACTAATTAAAAACATGGTTTTGTTGCGTGAGCGTACCCGCCTAGGGCTGGGCATTTTTGAGCCGTGCCTGCCGCAGTGACTGGCCGGGGACCCGCAAAAAGACTGGCCCCAACTACGTCCCGATGGCTGGGGCCAAGTAGGAGGGTCTCGCGACGGATGGTGCGTCGTCCGAGACATGCACAACGCGTAGCCCATACCAGAGCATTTCGACTTGCCAGCGGTCATTTCTGGGAGGTTGTGAGGCTATGCCAACTAATCGCCGCTTCCCGCCGCTCTGGACTGTCGAGCACACCGCCGGGCAAAAGCTATTACGAGGAAGAACCTGGACGGCGATTAGTGGACAAGCTGCTGAACAATAATAAAAAGCAATAAACGCAGCGCCTGCGCTACGCCAAGCATGGCAACGCCGCCGCATATCATGCCAACAGCCCCCCAATAATATCTCAGGGGGGGCCCGCACCGTTTGCCTAAACAAGTCAATTAGGAGCCAGGTCCCGCCAGCAATCATTATCAGACCCAGAAAAGCAATCAGGTAAGCGAGGATGAAGGTGCGCATATCAGATCCTCCCTTCACCAGGAGATTATTCAAGAAAGGCAAAGACCGAGCAACCTAGGGACCGGGCAATGACAAACCCTCCCCGTTCTCGCCGTTTCCCGCCGCCCTGGTCGGTCGAACCGTGTTACTATTGACCTGCCAAGGAGATCCGCGGTGCCGGGATTAAAACACCGCACAGCACTTGTCGCGCTACTAATTCTGTCGCACGCGCTGACCACGCAAAATGCGTTGGCCATCACGCCGGAGGTGGCGAGAAAGTGTGCAGACCTAGCCGACAAGGCTTATCCGCCACGCGAACCTGGGAATCCCGCGGCAGGCCACCTAAACGGAACATCACAAGACGTCCAGGATTATTTCAACAAATGCGTGGCCAACGGAGGAAAGGCTCCTGACCGTCAGGCCCCCAAAGAAGCCAAGTGACTGCAGTGCGACCAACGTGGCGAGGTTGCCGGGGTTTTTGCGGAAGAACTAGGGACTGACCGGCTGCTAAGGGCGGACTATGGCTGTTGAGCTGACAAAAACCGAAATTCAGCTATTGAGAGAATTCGCCGCCGCCGGCGAGCGCGGACGAGTTATGAGGCCGATGACTTCCAGTGTGCGTTCCGCAATTGTGCATTTGATAAGCGCTCAGTACATCAAGCGGCGTTGGCATACGAGACTTTACGTGATTACCGAGCTCGGTCACGAGGCGCTTATTGAGACGACGGCCGAGCAAGGATGACCCGAACTGGTCGCCGCTTCCCACCGCCCTGGTCCGTCGAGGACATCGGCGCCGCCTTCGTCGTGAAGGACAGCACCGGGCAAAAGATTGGCTACTTCTACTACGAGGAGGAGCCCGGCCGGCGATCTGCGGCCAAGGTGCTCAGCAAAGACGAGGCTCGGCGAATTGTGGCAAATTTCGCGAAGCTGCCAGAGCTATTGCGGCGCGGTAATCAGATTTCGCCGACGGCTTGACGCGGATCAAAGCCAAAGCTTGCAAGATCGTGGTTTACCCGATTTGGATACTGAGGCTCCTGATACCGACAAGGAGAACTTGCTGATGAAACGTGTGGTTTGTTTGGTGACCTTTCTGGCGCTTTCGGTTGCAGCCAGTCATGTTCACGCACAGGCGGTTGGCGATCCACAAGAGGGCCTCAAATTAGCACAACAGGTTTGTTCAGAGTGTCACGCGATCCGAAGGGGACAGGTTCGCTCGCCAAACTCACGGGCACCGACATTCTTAGAGCTTGCAACCGCTCCTGGAATGACGATCGCTGCCTTATCGGTGGCGCTTGCGACGCCGCATGCGGGGATGCCAATGTTCAGGTTTACGGCCGAACAAAGAGAAGATGTTATCGCTTACATCCTCAGCCTACGTTAGCCAAATCTCATCGCCGCCGATAAGGCGGCGAGCGTGCTATTCCAAGAATAATCGGGAACGGATTGCCGATCTCGAGGCAAATGAGACGGACCGTTGTCGCTACTGACGACGCGCGGCGACTCGCGGCGAACTTTGCGAAGCTGCCGCAGCTGTTGCGCAAGGCGTAGGCGTCAATACGGATAGCGCCCTTGGGCCCTCCTCGACGGATGTGGTCCCGGCGGTGATTGGTATAGGTTATTGCGCTGACAAAATCCGCCGATCCCGCTCACAGTGTCCAGACACTGTTGGAAGGTTGTAAAGCCGCAATTTGTCCCACCGAAAGAACCGCTGTAATACGCGCACCACGGATAGTTTTGAGCCTCTGCGCGATTTTCAATGCCGACGATCCCAATGCTAATTCCCAAGATAAATAGCAGGAGCCTCATGGGGCGCCTCCTAGTGGCCCCCTGCTATAAATGCCTATTGTCAGGCTTTATTCCAAGCTATCGGAGTTGACGCGCAAGACCACAGTGACGCAGTCCATTGAATTTGGGCGGCGCGTCCTTAGCTCAGCACGATTAGGCCTGGTTGGGCGGCCTTCCTCAGCCCCCCAGCCCCGGCCGCCCAGCCGTAGAAGCCTAAGTGACAAGTGAGGCTACAGACTTCCCCAGCCCCAACCTGTGTTGCGTAACCGGGCTTGGGGTTTATTTTTGCGGCACTGCCGTATCGTCGATCAAAAATTATTGCATGCTTCGCCTCCCGCCAAAAAGAAAGGCCCCGCTACACATTGGATGTGCAGCGGGGCGAAAGTTCAAAGTTGGGGAAAAATTATAAGCGTCGGTCGCTTCAAACCCGATGCCCCTTTGGTGAGCGACGCTCCCATCGCCGCCCGAACTAGCCTTGCGAGCCTTCCACCTTCTTCTGATACCGCTGTGCCTTGAATGGTCGAGCGCTCGCCGAAGCGACAGCGAGCGCTCGTAATCACTGAACCATGTGAGAGACGACTTACGAATGCATCCCCGAAGCACTCATCTCGTCGTGTTGATAAGACTTTAGCAGATTTTTCTGAGAAGGCATCTTAAACACTAAATATTGGTTAACGCCTGGACGCCGCTTCCCGCCGCAGTCGATCAAGGACACTCGGCGTCGCTGTAGGACCCCCAGCGCGAACCACAATCCCTAGCGGCTGGACTCCGTTTGCTGAGCCGCCATTTTAATTGCCATTATGATTAATTGCCATTATGAGCGGCGAGCCGAACTATCTGACCCTGCGCGATGCTGCCTATTGGCAATCCCGACCGCGCCACAAGTCGCCTCCAGGTCCGCGCCCCACGCTCGGCGATCTCCAGCGATCGACACCGTGGGTCTGGCTATGGTGCGAGCGCTGCCACCGGCTTTCAGCCGTTTCCGGTCGCCCGTCCGTCGACCGACGGCGAAGATGCTCACGTGTGACGAGGCACGGCGGATAGCTATGAACTTTGCTAAGCTGCCTGAGTTGGTGTGCAAAAGTTGAGAGCGGAACGAGCGGAGGCCCATTTTTTGGATCACGCGAATGGCAGGCTGGCCGACAAATGTCAGATAAAGTTTTCTGCCGCAAATGTGGCGAGCTGATTGCTGGAGAAGCTCCGGATGCTAAGTTGCCGTGTCCGAATTGTGGATCAACTAGCCGCGCGTACAGTATGAAGCCAGACGCCGTTCTTTTTTCGCTTTCTGGGTTAGAGGTCGACGCGACCGTCACCACATATCCTCAAAAATTGCTCGGGCTGGCGCGAAAATTTATCGACGAAGTTGAAGAGTTTGCTTTGGCTATCGTGGTCGCACATATGGCTTGTGATATTGCAACCGAACGAACCTGTTCCGAGGCATTCGCCGCAAAGGGCATTTCAGATTTGGAAGATGCGGTAAAGGGCTTCTTCAACGCGTATACTTTAAACAGTGAGCGAATACAGAATCTCTACACTGCGTTGACTGCAGATGAGATCGAAAAAGCGCCGTTCTGGGGAAAGTTTAAGGCATCCGCTAAGCGAAGAAATAAGATCGTTCATTCATCGGCCACCGTGACGAAGACGGAGGCTGAGGAATCAACTGCTAGCCGCTCAGGCTTTAGTGGCGCATTTAAAGAAATGACCTCCCTCTCGCGGCCAATTTCGGCGCATCGCGCCTTTGTGCCTCAGAGGTATCAAAATTCCCGTGTCGGATGGGAAACGCATATCGCGGATACATCGTCCCTCGTGTATTTCGATTAACGCCTTGATTTTGCTGAATAACGACTCGGCACAGTTGTGTCAGCACAGGCACTTTAGGTCGATTTCGGATAAGTACGTCTAACAATTCCGACCATCGATCACGAACGCGCCGCCTATCTGTTGGTCGCTGCCAGCGGCAAGGGTGACCGCGCAGCTTGGGTTGAATATAGACGGCTACTTACTAGATCGTCCCATTTATCGTCCGCTGCGAGACCATTTGCGATCCTGAATGCGCGCAAAGCTTTCCGCGACTTGATTCCCCAAACGCCGTCCGCTGGCCCTGCCAAGAATCCCAGTTCGATGAGTCGATTTTGTGCCGCCATAATGTCACTAGGCGGCGGATTCAACTTGTTGGTATCTTGCAGCGGAGCGGCGACGGCAGTCTGGTCGCCGTGGATGGATGAGTCAGTAACCGCCTGTGGTTTTGTGGCGTCGGTGCTCTTCCCTTGGAAAAAAATCGACAGCATTACAATCGACAACAGGGCAGCACCGCCTGTGAAAACGGCAATAATAGCTTTCTTGCGCTGCCGAGCGGCAACCACCTCCTGCAAGGCAGCGAAATACTTACTGTCGCCTGATACTGATACTGCTGGTGCTGGTGCTGGTGTTGGTGCTGGTGCTGGTGCTTGCGCTGGTCGTCTCCACCAAGGTAAGCGAGCTATATAACAGTCGTGGCACGGCCAGATTTCTTTTTTTCTGTAATAAGTCCGTCCGCTGTAAAACCTCAAGCCACGGAGGCCAATTCCGATACCGCCGCTGCTGCGACCTGATTGTATTTCAATAGTATCTCTATGCGCTTCGGCCCTTGGCATACGCCGCGAGCAATCGTGGCAATAGTACGTACCGCATTCCGACATGCGATGAACCCACTTCCAGCCTGTCGCAAACCATCATAGCCGAGGTCCTATTTGATCAACAATGCCGCTTTCCGCCGGTCGTGGAACGGATGAAGATATTGTGGCGTTCATCAAGAGACGCCTGCGCTGGCTGAGGGCTGAGCCATGTCGATCAGATTTTGGGTGGCGGCTCTCTAATGCCCGGCGCAATGTATTGGTTAGCCGGCTATAGAGGTCGTCGAGCTTGTCGTCGAGTTCTGATGCCTGAGCTAGGCGGCATTCGATTTGCTCGCACCGAACAGTAAGCGTAGCGGCCCTGGCGAAGCTGCCGGAGCTGAGTCCAAAGAATCGACAAGATCAAATAGAAAAGGGCCCGCAGGGCCCCTTTCAAAAAGGTAGTTTAGACTCAGGTAGCGGTACGATTGCTCGACTAATGTCGCCGTGGCGACAACACTACCGGAGTGGTTGCGTATTTATAACGCCTCGGGTTCGTCGGGAGTATCCTGGTGTATCAGCCGGCTGATTGGCGACCGCTGATTTTCCAAATCTACAACCGGAAGGTGGCAGAGCATGCGCAACTCTTTCCTATTTTCCATACGTTCGAAACCGCCTTCCGATCAACCGTCGCCGTAACTTTAGAGGATCACTACCACCATGCCCGCTGGTGGAGGGGCATTTATAACCAATTGCGAAATGGCAATTCGGCAACCTCGATCACTCAAATCGGCGGCGTGCCAATTCCGTCACACGCAGCACATCGAATAGGCCAGATCATGATGGCCATCGATGGCGATCAGTGGCAGCGCAATATCGTATCGGGGTTGAAAAACGGCTATCAATTTGTTGAATGGTGCGATCTGGGACATATCCGGCAATTAATCGAGGAACACTGGCGTGTGTTCTCTCCTCGATTTGCTCAACCCAAAAGGCTAACGTTAGCGGATTTTAAAGCAAAATTTGATCGCGTCCGCGAGGCAAGGAATGACGTTTATCACCACAAAGCAGTGGCGCGACTCGCCAACGTTGTCGCCACCGCAGAGGAACTTCTCGATTACCTAAATTGTTCAATCGATTTTGTGTATCACAAGATTACGGCTGCCACTCCCACCGCGCCGCAATTCTCGTTTCCAATACAGCACCGACACAATACTTGGTGATTTCGACGGAGTGCGCGGCAAGCGACTGCCGGCCGCGCTTAAATCTGTTTTGACCGCGAGGATGAATCGTTATGAATGTTACATCGTGGCGGCAATGTGCCGATGAGCGCGTTCCCCGCTTGCTCAAGAAAATTGAAAGGCGCGGCATTTACCGAAAGCGCTGCCGCCGTAAGTCGCGCTCTCTCCTTCAAATTTTTCTGTCTTTCCGTAAGAAGCGCAAATCTTCCCGGATGCGAAGTGTGACGGCAACGATGTCTGAGGACCGCGCGCGGAACGACTGTGTTTGTTCCTATCCTTCTCGGCATCAGAGATGACTCAGGAAGCGCCTCTAACGATTTCAGTAGTCGAGGCCGCAAATGTTGGCACAAGGCGTGCATCCCAAGATTGCGCAGGAGCGGCTAGGCCACTCCAGCATCAGCATTACGCTGGACCTTTACAGCCATGTGCTGCCCGGAATGCAGGAAGGCGCGGCCGCGAAAGTCGAGGAAGCCCTACAGGCCGCTATGAACAAAAAGGAGACAAAGTGAACCAGTTCGCTAGCAAAACGCTAGCAAATGCCAGTTGCCGGGATTTGGAGGTAATCTGTGACACGCGAGGAACTTACCGAGAAGCTGCTTGATACGAAACGAGAAAAGGGCTGGAGCTGGAAATATATCTGCGGCGAAATCGGCGGCATGTCGCCGGTCCTGATCACCGGCGCCATTCTTGGGCAGATGAAGCTGACCAAGCCGCAGGCTGCGAAAGCAGCTGAGTTGTTCGGACTGAGCAAGACCGAACAAGCGCTCCTCAATGAGGTGCCGAACCGCGGCTCGACGATGCCGCCGACCGATCCCTTGATCTACCGCTTTTATGAACTGGTGATGGTCAACGGTCCGGCGTTGAAAGTTTTGATCGAGGAGGAGTTCGGCGACGGCATCATGTCGGCGATCGACTTCGATCTGGCGATGGAACGTCAGGCGGACCCTAAAGGCGATCGAGTCAAAATCTCGATGTCCGGAAAATTTCTGCCGTACAAATATTACGGCGCCACTGGAAATGCGCAGGCTTACGGCTATAAGGAAGAGTAGCGCTGACCTTGCGCGATCGCGCGCGACAAGCGGCCCGCAATTCTCAAACGTCGGCGCACAATACGGCTTTTCGCTTTTTCCGCGAAAGCGGCCGATTGAGCGCCCGTCGTCGGGCGCTCAAAAGCGCGAACCGACTCTCAATGCCTGCAATGACGATGAAAGTCGCTGTCGGTCCAGCAATGGCCTTTGCCGACCGAGGGGCCCCAGAACGGCTTGCCCCAGACTGCGCCGATCACGCCGCCGACGACCGCGCCAGGAGGACCTGCGACGATGAGACCGGTTCCGGCTCCCGCCACGGCACCCACTGTGTCTGCTCGCGCGCTGGAAGCCGCGATGGCCCCGGCAAAAATTGCCGCCCCCACCAGAAATTTACGCGTCATACCGCTCCTCCTAAGCATCCGCCGGCAAAGCCGGTCTACGCGATGCTCGATCCTCCGAACTTCTAGCACGCTAAACCTTTTCTAAAGGTTGACGGTCTCATAAGGATCGCGGCGAACCGGTCAGCTCACGATCGCTCGGCGATCGATGTCGGCGACTTTGGTGACGCCCATCAGCGCCATGGTGGTGTCGAGTTCATTGCGCATGATCTCGATGGCGCGCGCCACGCCCGCCTGACCACCGGCCCCGAGACCATAAATGTAGGCGCGTCCGCTCATGCACGATCGCGCGCCGAGCGCGAGCGCTCTCGCGATATCCTGTCCGGAACGAATACCGCCGTCGAACATGATCTCGACCTCGGAACCAAGCGCATCGGCGATGGCGGGCAGCGCCGAGATCGACGAAGGCGCGCCGTCGAGCTGACGCCCGCCGTGGTTGGATATAACCAGCGCGGACGCTCCCGTTTTGGCGGCGATGCGAGCGTCCTCGACGTCGAGAATCCCTTTGAGGATGAGCTTGCCGGGCCAGAGACTCTTGATCCACTCGACATCTTTCCAGCTCAAGCTGGGATCGAACTGCTCGGCGATCCATTTCGACAATACGGTGACGTTGCCCATGCCAGGATAATGGCCGGCGATATTGCCGAAAGTCTTGCGCTTGCCGCGGGCGACGCTCAGCGCCCAAGCCGGCTTGGTGGCGATGTCGATGAGATTCTTGATTTTGATCTGCGGCGGCACCGTCATGCCGTTTTTGATGTCGCGATGACGCTGGCCGATGACCTGCAGATCGACCGTGAGCATGAGAGCGCTACATTTGGCCGCGGCCGCCCGCTCGACCAGCGCGCGAATATAGCCGCGGTCCCGCATGACGTAGAGCTGAAACCAGAACGGCCTATCGACGGCGGCCGCTACGTCTTCGATCGAGCAGATCGACATCGTCGAGAGGGTGAACGGAATTCCCGCTTCCTGCGCCGCGCGGCAGGCGAGGATTTCTCCGTCGCCGTGCTGCATTCCGCAAAGCCCGATGGGCGCCAGCGCGAGCGGCAATGCGGCGGACTCGCCCAGAATGGTGGCCTTCGTGCTGCGATTGGCGACGTCGCATAAAATGCGCTGGCGCAGATTGACGCGCTCCAGATCGGCGCGGTTGGCGCGCAACGTCTGCTCGCTATAGGACCCCGCTTCGGCATAGTCGATAAAGGCGCGCGGCACCTTGCGGCGCGCCAGCCGCCGCAGGTCCTCGATGCAGGTCATGTTTTTCATGGTCGTGTTTTTCATGGAAATTCCCGGCTCTGCTGACGAGCTTTGATAGCACAACCCGGCATGCTCCCGCTCCCGGCTTGGAGCGGAACGTCGGCCCCGTTTGGTCGTTATCGTGCAACGGCGCCGCCTTTCTGTTCCGCGCCGAGCCTGAAGGGGACGCTCATGAGCGACCTGAACAAAGATCGAAACCTGCCTTCTCCGGGCGCGGCGCACCCCCCGCGCCGGGGCAGGCGGCGCAGGCATGACATCGGTCAAAGTGAAAGACTCGATGACGCGCTCGAGCGCGGCCTGGAGGATACGTTTCCCGCCTCCGATCCCGTTTCGGTGGTGCAGCCGCCGCCGAGCCCTCGCGACAAGCACGAGGCCGCGGAACACTAGGAGCACGCACGAATTGGCGGGTGGAGACGGGCTATCCCGTTGATTTCAAGCGCGCTTAGGCTGAACGCGGCGGCGCACGGAATAGTAAGCTTACCCGATATTTTTGCAGCGAATGGCGCGCGGAACGGGCTATTATTACCAACTGGAGAGCAAGGCGGTGGGCCCTCAATCATGGTTCGCAAGTATTTCGGTACTGACGGCATTCGCGGCCGCGCCAACGGCGCGATCACGCCGGAATTGGCGTTAAAAGCGGGTCAGGCAGCGGGACTCGTGTTCCGCCGGGGCGATCATCGGCATCGGGTGGTGATCGGCAAGGACACGCGTCTGTCGGGTTACATGATCGAGACGGCGCTGGTCGCCGGCTTCACCTCGGTCGGCATGGATGTGCTCTTGCTCGGTCCGATGCCGACGCCCGCGGTCGCGATGCTGACGCGCTCGATGCGCGCCGATCTCGGCGTCATGATTTCCGCCTCGCACAACCCATACGACGATAACGGAATTAAGCTGTTCGGGCCCGACGGCTACAAGCTTTCCGACGAGGTCGAGCACAAGATCGAGACCTTGATGGATGCCGACATGACCAAGCAGCTGGCAAAGAGCGCCGAGCTTGGCCGCGCAAAACGCATCGACGGCGTTCATGACCGCTATATCGAATTCGCCAAGCGGACGATGCCGCGCAATATTTCGCTCGAAGGCTTGCGTGTCGTGATCGATTGCGCCAACGGCGCGGCCTACCGGGTCGCGCCCGGCGCCTTGTGGGAGCTTGGCGCCGATGTCATTTCGATCGGCGTCGAACCGGACGGCTTCAATATCAATCAGCAATGCGGGTCGACTGCGCCTGACACGCTTTGCCGCAAGGTGCGCGAGATGCGCGCCGATCTCGGTGTCGCGCTCGATGGCGACGCCGACCGCGTGGTGATCGCCGATGAACACGGTCATTTGATCGACGGCGATCAGCTTTTGGCGGTGATCGCGGAAAACTGGGCCGAGGATCGCCTCCTCACCAAGCCCGGCATTGTCGGCACGGTGATGTCCAATCTCGGACTCGAGCGGCATTTGCAATCACGCGGCCTATCGCTGATACGCACGCCAGTTGGCGACCGTTATGTGCTCGAATATATGCGCGAGCACGGCTACAATGTCGGCGGCGAGCAGTCGGGCCATATCATTCTGTCGAACTATACGACGACGGGCGACGGCTTTGTCGCTGCGTTGCAATTGCTCGCGGTGGTGAAGAAAAAGAACAAGCCGGTGTCCGAGGTCTGTCACCGCTTCGAACCATTGCCGCAAATCATCCGCAACGTGCGCTATCGCGGCGGCAAACCGCTGGAAAATTCGCAAGTCCGCATCGCCATTGCCGATGCCGAAAACCGTCTCAACGGTCACGGCCGGCTGGTGGTGCGCCCCTCGGGCACCGAGCCGGTTATTCGCATCATGGGCGAGGGCGACGACAAAGCGATGGTCGAAGAAGTCGTCGACGGCATCGTCGATGCGCTCACGACTCACGCGATCTGAAGACCGGTTGACTTAAAGTCCCGCCGCACCGGACCGCCACCGCGACTTATTCCCGCGATTTGAGAAACTGCGCGAACGCCTTTAGCGTGTTCTCGGAAACGTAGTGCTCGATCCCCTCGGCGTCGGCTTCCGCCGATTCAGTCGAGACGCCGAGTGCGCGGAGCACATCCACCACCAGCCGATGCCGCGTCCGCGCCCGGTCCGCCAATGCGCGTCCTTTCTCGGTAAGAAACACCCCACGGTAAGGACGCGCGGTGACCAAGCCCGCACGCTTGAGGCGCGCGATGGTCTTAATCGCGGTGGCGTGGGACACGCCGAGGCGGCGGGCGATGTCGGTCGGCCGCGCCTCGCCTTCCCCCTCGAGGAGATCCGCAATCAGCTCGACATAGTCCTCGTGTAATGCGGTCGATTGCGCCGATCGCGTTTTGCCGAAGCGGCGCGCTTGGGTGCCTTCCGCCGGAAGCTTGCCCATGAATCTCGCCCGCAATTGAGTTTCGTCCGGCACCGGACTTGGCCCGCAAACTCGATTTCGACCCAAACTGCAACGCGGGCTCGGGGCCCTATTCCCGATCACAATCTTCTTGTCGTGTCAAAATGTAGCTTAATCTACACTATGAAGCCGTTGACGCATAGCCCCTCCGCATCTATATGTAGCCTATGCTACATTTTCGAGTAATGGCTTCGGCGGTAGGAATGCAGCAGGAAACGGTGCCGGAATCGGCGGCCATCCGGCCAGCCGCGCGCGAAGCGTCGCTGACCGAGCGGACCATCGCCAAAGCGCATCAGGTTCTTGCCGGCGACCATGGCGGCTTGCGAACGGCCATGGCGTTTGCCGGGCCAGCCGTAATCGCCTCGATCGCGTACATGGATCCGGGGAATTTTGCCACCAACATTCAAGCCGGCGCCAAGTATGGTTACGAGCTTCTGTGGGTGGTGGTGCTCGCCAATCTCATTGCCATGTTGTTCCAAGGCCTTTCGGCC